>JAKUQR010000025.1 GCA_022450155.1 Gammaproteobacteria bacterium
AAAATTCATCTCAACAGTACGATGCGCTATACGCATTTAAGAGCAGAGGGTTTGGTGGAAAGGCTGGGTTAAGGGTGTGTGTGCGAGGTATACATCTGTATCCACCGACCACAGATTATCTGTGTAGGACGCGATTAGAAATTACTCTTGTCTACTTGAGTGGCTCTCTTGTCTAAAACAACATTTATCAACTCCACTTCCAATAAAGAGGAATGGTCAAACCGACCTGTAGTTATTCTGAGGCTAGAATAATCCTCTCCCCATCTATCCACTATTTCACTACCGTGTTCCTTCCATATTTCCATCACTTTTTTTTCTACACCATCTTCATCAAGTGTTTCACTACTAAGGGCAAGGACATATTCCTCTACCCTTGACCGACGATAGGTTAGTTTGTATCTATTCATGATCATATTCCCCTTCATCCACCTTCACTACTGAAACTACTTCATAATCATCTACCCATAGTTTCTTCCTCTCTTGTGTTCCAAGGACAAGTTTTATCTCGGTTCTAAATATCGTTCCATCATCATCCAAATATTCTGTGGCATCGTTGTAGCAATACTCATCCACAACATTACTAATCCCTTCCCATTCTTCCTCGACTGATTTGATACTTTTTGCCTCTACAACCACTTCATATTCTTCATATTCCAGTTGCTCAACATACACAATAAAGTTAGTCATATTTCCTCCTAACCTTCTATCAACATATCAAGGTATTTCTTTGCCGACTTACTATTGGTTCCACCTCTCTTGTAAATGTTGTTTAGTTGTCGTTTGTAATTAGACCTTTGGTTATGGTTAGTTGAGGTGGAGCGACTGGGATAGTCATTCCCAACATCCCACTAAAACTGTAAACCTTTCTGCAGGAACAGACAGAGGAATGTGATGTAAGTTCTTATACCGCTATTGTAGGGTCTTCAGTTGTCCTCATCTGGGTTCGCTAGTCGGTAGATTCCGTCGTTGCGAGACAGGATGTATATTTCCCCCTCTAAATCTTGGCCAAAGGAGGTGATATTCAACCCCGTGTCCGCCAAGAGGAGATTGTAGGTCACCGAAGTACCGTCATAACGCATACCCCAAATCTTGCCCGAGCAGAAGTCACCAAAAACATAAGTTCCAGTCAAGGAGGGTAAGCGGTTTCCCCTATACACGTAACCGCCGGTGACTGAGCACCCGCCCTCTCTTCCGTATTCGTGCACTGGCAACTCCAGTCTAGAAGTCAGACAATTGGTATTGGGGAAATAACAGTGACTGCCTTCCATCACGTTCCACCCGTAGTTAAGGCCAATGCGAACCAGATCTATTTCTTCCCATAGATTTTGACCAACATCGCCCACCCAAATCTCCACGGGTCCTTTCGGCTCGTATTTCTCACTATCGGAATGCCGCGTTTCACCGTGCACCATATCAAAAGAAAAACGCCAGGGATTGCGCAGGCCGTAGGCGAAAATCTCCCCGCGGGACCCTTCTATACTGGCAAACGGGTTGCTTGCGGGTATCTTGTAGCTTTCACTGGCGCTGGCGCTGGAGATGTCAATCCGCAGAATGGCGCCTAAAAGTGTTCCCGTGTTTTGCCCATTGCCAAAAGGGTCTCCGCCCCATCCACCATCGCCTACGCCTATATATAGATAACCGTAGGGGCCAAAAGCCAGTTGACCCCCATTGTGGTTACCCGCGGGTTGCGGGATTTCTAGGATTACTAACTCACTTCCAAGATCTGCTAAATCGGGGTCAGCGATGCTAGCTGAGAACCGGGAGACGACGGAGCGGCGAGGATTGGAGGCAGAGTAATAAACATAGAAAAAACCGTTGTCTTTAAACTTTGGGTCGAAGGCCATCCCCAGGAGCCCCTCTTCGCTGTTTTTGTTACTAACCTGGCCACTCAGGTCCAGGTAGACAGGTGCTTGGTTGGCATCTGGCCGGTTGGGGAAGACACGGATAAGACCACCCTGTTCAGTTACAAAGAACCTACCTGAACCGTCTTCTGGTTGTTCTAGGTTGGTCAAATGCCAGAAATCAAGATTTGGGAAGACACGCTCCACCGCCAAGGGATGCCCGGCCAGCCCAATAAATCCCGAGGCATACACACACTCCCCCTTGTAGTTGTTCTTGGTGCCTTCAGGACAAGCCGCCCAACTGACAGAAGTCACTGTCAGCAATAGAACGGCTAGAAATAATTTGGAGAGAAATTTCATACCGCTATCTTATTCCTGTTACGAAATTCTCCAACATCCCACTAACACCGTAAACCTTTTAGCACTAGCAACACCACTCTATAGGAACAGGCAGAGGAAGGTGAGGGGTTTCATTGTTGCGGTAATAGGTGAGTTCTACCTAAAGACATGTTGATCGAAGGAATTTCCGGTCAATGCGATCGGGCCATTGCTTTTGGCGGTAAATCTGGTAGAAGGTATAGATCGTCGCTCGCTGAGGACAGTCTCCGCAACCGGCTGAACTGTGAACCAGTGCTGGTTCGGCCTATAGGAGAATTCAGTATGATACCTAAATCGCACACGACCCTTCGTAAGATGATGGTTCAAATTATGGCTCTGAAATATGGCCCAGAGTAGCGACAAGCGCGCGACGGTGCTTCTGCAACTCACTGACACTCACCTGCATGCCGAACAAAACAGCCGAATGTGCGGTGTCAGCACGCAGGAAACCTTTCTTGATGTACTGAACCATATCCGCAAGGACTCCCGGTGGCCGCCGGATGCTATCGTCGTCACAGGAGACATCGTTCAGGATAAGAGCCGAGCCGGTTATCAGCGCTTTCGGGAAACGCTCCAGGCCTTCGGCCTGCCCGTATTCTGCATCCCGGGCAATCACGACGATCCGGTTCTCATGACTGAGCTGCTGATGACGTCGCCGTTTCAACTGTGCGGCGACGTGAAGCTGGGTGAGTGGCGCGTCATGCTGCTCAGCACGTTTCAGAAGGGAGAGGACGCGGGCGCGCTCGGTCACGATGGACTCGCCGTCCTGGAAGAGTCGTTGTCAAGATACTCGGAAGAGCAAGTCTTGATCTGCATTCATCATCAGCCGCTCCCCATGGGCAGCGCATGGCTGGACGAGGTCGGCTTACGCGATGCACAGGAGTTTCTGGAAACCATTGATCGACATGATCAGGTGCGAGCCGTGCTCTGGGGGCATGTTCATCAGGCATCCGATCGAGAGCGAAACAACGTGCGTTTCTTGAGCACGCCATCCACGTGCTTCCAGTTCCTGCCCGACAGCGATTTGTTTGCACTCGACAGTCGCCCGCCAGGCATGAGATGGCTGGTACTGGAACCCGACGGTAAGATAACGACAGAGGTTGACTGGGTCGACGCGGCGGATCGAATGTAAGGCTGTTGATACCCGCTCTGTTGGTGCTATCGGCTGCCGAGTGGGGCAAGCCGTCGGTCTGGCGCGTGACGGGCGATCGTGCCGGTGAGCTCTGGTCGCTCGGCTCGGTCCACAACCTGCGTCAGGAAATCTATCCGCTTCCGCCAGATGTCGATCGCCTCTATCAACGAGCTGACATCGTCGTTATAGAACTCGACCTGCAACAAGAGAACCAACAGTTGAAATCAGCCAAGGCAGAGCAGATGGGAGCTCTGCTGGCATGGGTAACGATGCTGGAGGGAATTCAGGTGGCGGCAATATAAAGAACCATTATCTACCGGAGAACCCTGCTACGACAGGATTTTCTTTTGCCAGAACAAATCAGGTGTTTGGATGTAAAAGGTGATCCCAGTAAATGCCTTTGTTTTTCTGTCGTGCGCTTTGTTCGTTGGGAACATACTGAATTGAATATTTGCGAGAAGCTAGAGCCATCCCGGCTTCAACTATTGCTGCATTCAGATCCGTTGTTTTTAGGTAGCAAACAGCGATGAGTTTTCCATATTGATCAGTCGTATCACCTTTGCAAGTGATGATCTGATTATTGATTAGAGTGTTCAGCGTCTTCGTCGATTCTTGTCCGCATGACCATGCTTGCCCAGTCTTCCAACACTTTTGTTTCTGTTCTGGTGCGTCGATGCCATGCAGGCGGATACGGATGTCGCCTATCTTTACCGTATCGCCGTCAGTGACGTGGGCTTTACCTGTAATGTCAGCAATTACAACACCACTAAGCAAGAACAGGCAGAGGAATGTGGGGATGTGCTTCATAGCGCGTTTGTAGCTAATTTCTATTCACCTGGACTCACCGAAATCAGAGTAGACCGTTTCAGTAACGGTCCTCAGCAATCTTCGACCTTTTTCTCTAGCGTAAAGAGAAGTAGTTCAAACCCTTTTTTCCTGATCATATGGTCGTACTGGAGGCGATAAGTCAGCACAAGACTGATATGGTCAATCTTGATATCCAAAATCTGCCAATGGCCGTCCGTTGTTCTCCGTAAAACATAATCGACCAGCACTGGCGCCTGCCCAGAAACCGGGACGCGGTGACGCAACAGGGCAGTCCCTGCGGACTTATCGAACTCCAGGCTCTCTGGTGGTTTCAACACCAATTCCTGATCGGTGTACTCGAACATGGCTGTCGCGTAGGTTCTTATTAGCATCTCCATAAAAGCACGGCTGAACCGATTTCGCATTTGAGGACTGACTGCCTTGAAATGCTTACCCAGAATGAGTCGGTTGATCTTGTCGATCGCAAACAGCGGTAGGACAAGACGATTTACTACGGAATACAGCTGGCACTTATCGGCTTCATATTTTGGCCGGTTATTACTGAGTTCATCCAGCAACTGGTCTACGGTCTCACGTAGCAACGTGCCAGGCCTCTGCTCTGCTTGAGCGGGCTGTGCTGCTACAAATACAACCAACATAACAGCTAACAACATTGTCCAAGGCACACACATCCCAAAGCGGTTGAACAGGCGTGTCATCTCCCCATCTTAAATCCAAATAGTTATGTAGTAGATAAGTTTAATTCCCAACATCCCACTAAAACCGTAAACCTCTTCACCTTAATAGAGTGATATGGCGAGACTATGGTAAGGAGATGGGATTGGTAGTTAATTATCGTAGGCGTAGTCACTTACTTCGGGAGGCAGGGGCCGGAGGTTCGAATCCAGCCGCGCCCACCATTTTCCACTGCTTTTAGGCCAGTTCCGCTGGCCCCTTCCTGCTCCGAATTTGTCGTGTGCTGAAAACGTGCTGAAACTGAGTCCATTCCTGTCCCTTCCAGTTCTTCTAGATCCTGCTGCTTGGCAAGTCGTGTGACCTGACACAGACCGGATCGGTGTGGGACAGAACCGCTGATTGGGTCAGCTTCCGTATCATCAACAAGCAGATTGAAGTTGGCACTGTGCTCGCCAAGTATCGGGTATCCTGGTTTGCCGAGTGCTTCGCACGCCTGCCACCAGCCATGCTGACCCATCACCGTGTCGGGCCGTAGCCAGGCGTTCAATCGCGCACGCGCATGGGCGCTACCTGACGGTGTGCTAATCCGGACCCAGTCGCCATCTTGAATATCGCGTGCCTGGGCGGCGTCCGGGTGTATCTCCATGACAGGATCCGGCAACATGCGACGCAAAGATGGCAAGTTTCTATGCTGACTGTGGCAGAACTGATGAGGCTTTGTGGAGCCCAGAACCAGCGGAAACTCAGCCAGCAGTTCGGGTCGACTTACTGGACTGAGCGCCGGCTCGACGTAATCCGGCAGGGGTGAATATCCGTGAGTCCTGAACGTCTCGGACCAGATCTCAATTCGCCCGCTGGGCGTGGCAAAACCGACCTCCTGACTGGCATCCTGGATAGATTCAGGATCAGCATTCATCCCTTGAGGGTTGGCGCGGAGTGTCTCCAACGACAGGCCCGTTGCTGACAGGTATTCGCGCAGCGCAGCCTCCTGGTCACCGTCCCAGAAGACATCGCTTAGCCCCAGGCGCTTAGCGAGCTGGAATGCGATCCAGCCGTCGTCACGCGACTCACCGCGGCTCGGAATGACCGCGGGCCTTAACTGGACCCATGACTGGGCCTGAGGGCTGATCTCGAACCCCGCCCGCAGCACCTCGCGCTCCCAAGGCGAATTGACGGGCAGAAAGATGTCCGCGTATGCAGCGGTCGGGTTGAGAAACAGATCAGCATGCACCTGAAAGTCGAGCATCTCCAGTGCTTCGGCACCTCGACGGGTTCCCGCATGTGAAACAAGCAGGTTGGCGCCAAAAGTCAGAAGGCTGCGCACAGGATAGGGGTCGGCTTCGATGATCGCACGGTAGAGATCGTCCGATGTACACCAACCGTCCTTCGGCGGTCCCAGTGGCTTACTGGCAAGACCGAGTGTCAAAGCCCGCTGGCGCGAAGTCCTCAGCGCCAAGCCTGATAGATCAGGAACCGGCAACCTGGCAGCCTGATAATTGCCTCCGACCCGTCCGAGACTGCCCGTCAGCGTATAAAGCAGCGTAATTGCACGGGCCGTCTGGGTTGCGTTGGTATGCTGGCCCACACCGGACCAGGCATACCATGACACGGGTCGCGACGCCCAGATTAACCTGGCAGTCTCAATCACTTGAGCTGCGGGTACACCCGTGATGACCTCGACTTTCGGCGGCGAATAGTCTTTGCACAATACGGCGTAGTGATCAAAAACTGGTCGACAAATAACCGGTCCAGTCAGAGTGTTGACCTCGACCTCACCTTCGAGAAGCCAGTCGGGTGAAGAATCGCCTGTAGATACCGACCGGCCTAGCGGCACGGGAGCTGAACACGCTTGATCCCAGCCCACGCAAGCGGAGATAGAACCGTTTCGAGAAAAGTCTGCTTCAACCAGCAGCCGCTTTTCCTTAGGGTGAACCAGCGCCGGGCCATTGCTTTGACGACGCAAAAAGTCGGCGTCGTAGGTGCCTTCTGCAATCATCAGATGGGCAAGGCCGAGTGCGAGCGCGCCGTCGGTACCGGGGCGAACCTGTAACCACTGGTCGGCCTTCACTCCAGGTCCGCTTCGTTTAGGATCCACCACGATAGTACGCGCCCCGCGACGTTTGGCGTCGGCCAGGCGTTGCGCCTGCGCCAACCAGGAGCCATTCGGGTTATATCCCCACAGAAGAATACAGCCAGCATGGTCAAGGTCAGGCACACCAACACCGGTGCCAAATGTGTAAGTAGGTGCCACATCTTTATGCCAGTTACAGATCTCAGTCCCGTAGCAGTTGTTAGCGCTGCCAAAGGCGTGCATCAACCGCTCGACCCAGTGGATAGAGTCCGATATGGCAGTACCGCTCGGGGTAGTAATGGCAAAGGCAACGCTCTCTGGGCCAAATTGGCGAGCATTTTCCAGCAGCTGCGACGCCGTAGTGTCGAGCGCCTCATCCCAGCTGATGCGAGACCAGCCCGGATCACTGTCCCCTTTCGGTCGGGTCCGTTTCATCGGGTAAAGTATCCGATCGGCACTGTAGACCAGTTCCGGCGCCGCCTGACCCTTGGCACACAGTGATCGGCCGGTGGGGTGGTCGCGATCCGGCTCAACCGCAGTCAATCGGCCATCGCGGACAATCGAAATACACCCACAGCGTGACCGACAAAGCGCACACCAGCCGTGTACCCTACGGTCCGCGCTAATGCTGTTTGCTACTGTGCTCACTTATAGGTCGTTTTGAGAGAATAACTCAGCGTCCTGTTCAGATTTGCGAACGCAATTTACTACTACTGGCGGATGTTAACTGACCCGCCTGGTCTCGCGCTATATTGCTGGCCCTTGCGTCAGACACTCTATTTACATCCGGCCATGAGAATTCGGCTTTCCAACAACATTTAACACCGAGGCAATGCTCATTATGACGGAGAACAGACCAACGGTGGTGCCCACGATTCAGATTGATAACGCCAAATCCCGCGTAACCGAGTGGCGCTTCGCGCCAAACGCTGAGACCGGGTGGCACAGGCACGCATACGACTACGTCGTCATACCAATGGTCACAGGGCAGTTGTTACTCAAGACTTCCGATGACCCCGTCACAGCAGATCTGGTCACCGGCAACTCGTACTTCCGCCAAGCCGGGGTGGAACACAATGTGATAAACAACAACGACTATGAATTTGTTTTCGTGGAAGTCGAGATAAAGCAGACCCATCACAACTGACTGGTTGCTCAGTGCTTAAAATTCCCACCGCTTTGTGGGCTGGATATTCGAATTCGTTATTTTATACAAAGGGTGTGGGTACCCCTGAGTTAGTGTGCTGAAAATGTGCTGAAACTGGGTCCGTTCCAGTCCTCTCCAGTCCATTCAGGTCCGTTTGCGTGGAGTCAGAGCCTGATAAGTTAAGGGTTTCTAGGACTTGTTCCGGTAGACTACTGCATTACGCGGTAAGGATCGCAAGTTCAAATTTTGCAGCACCCTCGATTTACTTGTAGTGCTTCAATAGCCTACTGTTCCACTAGGAACTCTATGCGGAAGCATAAGATACCTAGTGCGGACCACCTAACCTCCACCCTGGAGTCGCAGTCATACAATGCCTTGGGCCCTTGTGATCTCTTGTTGTATAGGCATGTTCGCAGCGACCGCGAGTGGTTCGACGCGGGCCCCTTTTCTACTTGAAATGGCAACCGACTTCGCAGTTGGCTTGCCTGCAATCGCCAATCTGTTTGGACTAACTGCCGTTGTCTGGGGAATATCGTCTTTTCTTTCCGGAAAGGGTGCAGACCGATGGGGGCGTCAAATATTTCTAGTTATTAGCCCTGCTGGTCTTGCAACATCGTTGGTCGCCACCGTGATTATCGAACAATATTGGTCACTAGTGATTTGTATCGGGTTCGTTAGCATTTTCTGTGGTTCGTTTAGCACTGCTTCGATGACTGAAGTGTCTTTACGAACAGACAACCAACAACGTGGCCGGGCGTTAGGGTGGGTAATGAGTGGCCAGTCTCTTACTCTACTGATTGGCATACCGTTGGCTGCGTGGATAGGAGGTTGGATCGGCTGGCGCGGTGTACAAATCTCCGTTGCAAGTGTGGCGATTCTTGCTGGGATCCTCCTTGCAATTAACGCAAACAATAATTCACAAAAACCAAGTGAAATAAACAAGCGGGCCAGCTCCAAACAACTAACACTTAGGCAAGCCTTAACAGCTCCTGTCGTACGCCTTTTTAGCTCATTGATCATGGAGCGAATCGGCTTTGGACTGGCTACTTTTTACTATCCATCATTTTTGCGAACTATATATGATCTTGAAATCGAAGCAATTGCTCTACCGTTGGCAGGATTTGCCGTTGGGAACATCACCGGCACCCTTTTGGGAGGACAACTCGCAGACAGATTTCCTTTTCGCAGAGTGAGCAGTGCAGGGATGCTATTGCTGTCTGGTAGTTTTGCACTAGTGTGGTTCCTTTGGACTCCAGGTCTCGTAACCACTGCATTTCTAGGGATTGGATTTTCCCTATTTAACGCTTTATCTCGCCCACCGTTGATGGCAGCCTTGGCTGATGTACCTACAGAAGTACGGGGAGTTATTATGGGCTTGAACAGTTCTGTGGCTAGCATCGGTTGGCTCACGGCGTCTGTCCTTGGAGGGTGGCTCTATCTCGTAGTTGGTTTCAAAGGATTCGGGCCCCTAACGCTATTTGTTTGCGTAATGGGAGCCCTGATCTTACTTCCCGACTGTAGACAGAGATCGAACCAATTAACCGTCGACGAATAATGCCGCGATGTGCTGAAACCGGGTCCGTTACTATCCTCTCCAGTCTATTCAGGTCCGTTTGCGTGGTTCGGTCTCGATTATCGAACTTAAGGGGGGATCGTTCCACTAAAAACCCGGATCGACCTTCAGACCCGACTGGGGCCCCTGCTGGAATTTCAATGAAGGAATTTCTCCGCCAGACTTAAGTTGAATCTGGTGAGAAGACTCGCAATATCTGTCAATGAGGAAGGTAATAGCACTGTGACCAGAATGTGACCGAAATGTGTTTACTCCACTCCATTTGGGTCACATTGAGTCACATCCGCGCGGGATCGGTGTGCGTAAGTGATTGATTAAATTTGACTGCTAGTGTGAAGCTTGGTATCGCAATGCGAAGGTCGGAAGTTCGATCCTCCTCGGCTCCACCAAATCTTCCCTTCTACATCAACCCTTTACTAGGGTTAGATCGTTCCTAGGACGTTGGCTTTGATTCGGAACGTGACCAAAACGTAACCGACAGGAGTCCATTCCAGGCTATTTGAGTCACTTTCAGTCACATTCGCGTGGGATAGGCGTGCGCAGTGATTGATTAATTGTGACTGATATTGTGAAGCGTGCTGTCACAACGCGAAGGTACAGCTTTTCACTCGCCGACGCGGGCGAGGTGCAAGTCTTACTAGACAGCAGAAAATTTTCAGCAACATCATGCTGGAATTCGACGTCTGACAAAGCTACTAATCTCTATATTGTTTCGGAAAGAAAAGTGATAAAACTATAGTCTCTATACCACAGTCCTGGACGAATCGACATGTCTTTTGGTAATGCACATACGATCCACGCTCGCGAGCACCACATGGGTTGGAATCCAGCCAACACTCCCGTCCAAACAGTGGCTCCCGGAGATACCGTAGAGTTCGACTGCATCGATAGTTCCGGAGGACAAATCACTGAAAATACCGTGGCCACCGACCTGGCTTCAGTGGACTGGACACAATTTGCACCGCTAACTGGTCCGCTAGCGGTAGATGGTGCCGAACCAGGGGACGCACTAAAGATAACTATCGAGTCCTTCCAGCCATCTGGCTGGGGATGGAGTGCCATCACCAACATCTTCGGCATCTTGAATGACCAATTCCTTGAACCTTTCCTAAAAATTTGGCACTACGACAAACTTGGTATCGAACCAGTTGCCTACTCGGATATTGCCCGTGTTCCGCTTAAACCTTTTCCAGGGATCATCGGGTTAGCTCCCGGTGCGGAAGGTACCCATCCTGCGCTTCCTCCGTATCCTACTGGCGGAAACTTAGACCTTCGCGATCTAGCAGCTGGCACGATTCTTTATCTACCCGTCGAGACAGCTGGGGGATTGCTATCGCTGGGTGATACCCATGCAACCCAGGGCAATGGTGAACTTGCTGGGACTGCACTTGAATCACCAATGTCTGTAGCACTACGGGTGGAATTGGAGAAGGACTATCCTCTAGGCGGGCCAAGATTCGTTACTCCTGGTCCTGTTGTGCGTCATCTCGATAGTAGCGGTTACTACGGCACCTGTGGTGTCGGACCTGATCTCCGAGAGGCCGCACGCATGGCAACAACTGAAATGATCGATTACCTCGCAAGAGAACACGGATTAGCGCCAGTTGATGCCTATTTGCTTTGTAGTGTGTGCGGCGATCTCGTCATCAGTGAAATGGTCAACACACCGATTAATGTTGTGTCCCTTTATTTTCCACGGCGTGTTTTAGAATAAATATACACTGGAGACTGTAATGACATTAAATATCAGCGGTCGTTGTTTGTGTGGGTCCGTCAGTTTTGAATGCAGCGCGGAACCTGTGTTCCAAGGCTGTTGTCACTGTGATGATTGTCGTCGTTCGGGTGGCAGTCTCTATGCTTCATTTGTATTCGTGCCAACTGAAACCCTGCTAGTCACCGGTGAGACGCACTCCTATCAACACCAGAGTGACCGAGGCTCCACTATGACTAAAGAGTTTTGCCCAACTTGTGGATCACAGATGTTTTCGTCGGGTAGTTATTCTCCGGACCGTCGTGGAATTAGAGTGGGTGTTATTGATGATGCCAGCTGGTTCAGACCGGACGCTTACGTATATGCCAGCAAGAAATTACCGCACACGCCTGTCGACCCCGAGACAACTGCTTACGAAAAAATGAGAACAACTTAACACCTCAATGCTATTAATCCGTGACGCAGACTCGATCTTAACGCTGGACGGCAATCGCCGAATCCTGCCTCATCATTCCTTGCTAATCGAAGATGGTCTGATAACCAAGATTGCTGAGACTGCCAAGCTGGATCACAATCACCTGGCGCGCGCCCATCAAGAAGGTAGGGTAATTGAAGCCGCCGGTTGCATCATCGGGCCGGCCTACGTGAACACACATGTCCATACTGTAGAACACCTGAGCCGTGGACTGATACCGGACACTCTCTCAACCTTTGACTGGGCCAACCAGTACGCTAATCCGTTCTGCGCAACTCTCACCGAGGAGGAGGCATATGTCAGCGCTCGGTTAGCCTGCCTTGAAATGATAGCTAACGGCACCGGCACCTTTGTCGACGTTAATATCCTTGGTTCTCTGGGACACGTGGATGCTGTCGCACAGGCAGTTGAGGAAAGTGGTATGCGCGCAGTGTTGGGTCGCGGTATAACGGATATCTTGCCTGAGTCTCAGACATTGACTGATGAGATGCGCACAGCATTGTGGCACCCCAGTACCGAGGCGGCGCTGGCGGAGGTGGCTGGTCTACTGAGCCGAGGACCGGAAAGGGCCAATGGCCGCATACGACTCTGGGCCTCAATCTATGGCCTGATGTTTTTCACCTCCGACAATTTGTTTCGCGGAATCCGCAAGCTCGCCGACAGCTACGGATCTCCCATTGCTTATCACATAGCCTCATCACGAGAAGAGGCGAGACTCAGCAAATCCCGGACCGGGAGCTGGCCTATAACCCATCTTGATCGCCTTGATGTTTTGAACGAAAGCACACTGTTGACCCATTGCACGTTTGTAACCAATGAGGAAGTCGCTTTACTCGCCGATCACGGGACAAAGGTAGCGTTCTGCCCAGGCGCCGCCATGAGGCTTGCAAAAGGCACTACGCAGGTGGGGAAAATTCCCGAGATGATCGATTCCGGCGTCACAGTTTCACTCGGGGCTGATGGGGCATCGTCTGGTGGAACTTTCGATCCTGTGCGTCTAGCATTTCTAACTGCGGGGCTCTTCAAAGATGCTCGCATGGACCCGACGCTTGTGCCTGCTGAGACCGCACTAGAGATGATTACCATTGAAGGAGCTAAAGCTACGCTCGCCGACGACACAATAGGTTCCATCGAAGAAGGCAAGCGTGCCGATCTGACTCTTTACGATACGTCAGGTCCTGAATGGGCACCAGGACATGACGTGGTCCGCACACTGATTTATTCCACTGATGGCAGAAGCGTACGCACAGTTCTCGTCGACGGCCAGATCATCTACGACGACTATCAATCGACACGCCTGAATGCACGTGAGGTGATCGACAGTTCGCGTGAAGTTGGTGCCCGAATCGCAAAACGTCTAGGACTCGATACCCAACCGCGCTGGCCACTACGACGGGACAATTAGAAACTGGATATAACCCCTAAGTGTGGGTCCCGATAGCAGGACTGGGGCCAGTGGATCGTTCCACTGAAAACTGGGATTGGTCTCAAGGGATTAGGGCCGAATCTCCATCGAATCACTCTAAACGGCCCCTTCATACCTTCTGACCCACTCCCCTACTTCGAGCAGGTTCAGCGACGAATTATTTGTTGAAAAAATTGATAGAAAATTTCCCAAAACAATATTTGGGGAAATTAATAAGCTGGGCCTCAAGCCTGCATGTGCGTGGATCGATCTCGATTATTGGCCTTAAGGGGGTATGGATCGTTCCATTAAAAAGCCGGATCAATCTTCAAATCCGACTGGGGCCCCTGCTGAAATTTCAGAGAAGGATTATCTTGGCGAGCTTTAGTTGCATCTGGTGAGAAGACTCAGAATATCTGTCAATGAGGAACGTATTGTCACTGTACCTAAAATGTACCTAACTGGAGTCCTTTTCTGTCCCTTCCAGTCCATTCAGGGCAAACAAGCGCAGGGTTGAGGTGCTTGAATGTGTTGAATTTACTGAACTATCGTGTAACAGAAAAAATTGGAACGGTGGACTGTTAATCCATATGTCGCAAGTTCGAGTCTTGCCCGGGGAGCCAGTTTTCTCGATGTTTTTCAGCAGTCCTTCCACGTTCAATTCTCAAACGTCGCTAACTTTTGGCAAGTGTGCCACTGTTTCATGCAGTCTATCATCCGCACCACGGATACCCATGAGACAATAATAGTTGCTAAATACCCCAATCACTATAGGAAGTAGAAATGAGCAATATGGTGGCAACTAACAGATCAGATTCAACACTTACTGTACCTCCCCGCCAAGTCCGGCAGACATTTATGGACTTTGATCTCGAACTTGACCTTGGGAATCTACAAGCAGACATCGTTATCCTTGGCCTACCATACGGTGACCCGTATAACATCGACGAAGTAACTAATGACCAGACAAATGCGCCAACCGCGATTCGACAGGCCTCGCGTAAAGCGAGCGGTGGATTAGAGCGATGGGATTTTGATATTGGAGGAACACTTTTCAATGGTAAATCCATTCGTGTAGTCGATTGTGGCGATGTGATTGGTAACCCCCGAAACTTACAGGAACACTACGACCACGCCGAGCAAGCAGTCAGGTTAATCTTACGCTCAGGCGCGATGCCAATAATTTTAGGTGGAGATCACGGTGTACCGATCCCTGTATTGCGAGCTTTTGAAAATACCGGGCCAATCACTTTAGTTCAGGTCGATGCCCATTTAGACTGGGTAGACCAAAAGTTCGACGGTGTCCGCGAAGGTTACTCAAGTCCAATGCGCCGAGCATCAGAAATGGACCATATAGATGAGATTTTCCAAATTGGACTTCGAGGCCAAGGTAGTGGTCGGCAGCAAGAGATAGAAGCGGCTAATGAATATGGCGCCCATCTGATTACTGATCTAGAACTCCAGGACCATGGTATGGATCACGTGCTCAGCAAAATACCACCAGGTGGATTGTATTACCTCACAATAGATGCAGATGGATTAGATCCTTCGGTGATGCCTGCTGTCGCTGGTCCTGCACCCGGCGGACTGACATATCCGCAAGCCCGAAAGCTAATTCATGGATTGGTTTCCAAAGGTCGCGTAGTAGGAATGGATATTGTTGAAATAACACCCGCTCGTGACATCAATCAAATTAGCGCAATCACCGCTACAAATTTAATCCTAAACATGATCGGTAAGTGTGTGAGAGCTGGATATTTTGACTAAACGGATTGTCGTTATGTCCTTACAGTAAGAGGTAAACATGAAAGGAGGCAAGAGATGGCGAAGACAACGATAACAGCGGGGGAACTACGGGAACTGCAAACGCCAATTAAGGAACGTTATCGGACCGATCCGGACTCTGCCACTATCACCCTATCCGCGTCAGGGAAACTGCATTCTAGTGAGATTGCGTGTAGCGTCGATACGGGACGCGCTTTGGTCAAAGCTGGGTTGCATCCAGCCACTGGTGGTGACGGAACTTTTGCCTGTTCCGGGGATATGCTTCTCGAGGCTCTAGTGGCATGTGCCGGTGTAACGCTCCGTGCCGTTGCGACCGCCATGGGTATCACGATACATCACGGCGTAGTCTATGCCGATGGCAATCTCGACTTTCGTGGCACATTGGGTGTGGATAAGGCAGCACCCGTTGGATTTCGCAATATAAGCTTGAGATTCGAGGTTAACAGCGATGCTGATGAAGAAGGACAAGCCACCTTACTCAAATTGACGGAACGTTACTGCGTCGTCTACCAGACACTGACCCAGACGCCGCAGATCACGGCATCCTTTAATCCAGTTAAAGGCGGAGACTTCAAAGAAGATACAGACTGATATTTCGGGCGCAAACGTTTGCGCCATGCCCGGCGCAGTTGGCGTAGGTAATGTCGGAGTTAAGAATTTAACTACTGTCACTAAAATGACACTAACTCAACGTCGTTTCTGTCGCGAAACGACCATAAACAACCTACAAGCACAGGATCAGAGTTTAGGTTTATGCTTATTTGTAGGCGTTTATTTGAATTAGCCGTGGTTGGAACGGTGGACTGTTAATCCATATGTCGCAAGTTCGAGTCTTGCCCGGGGAGCCAGTTTTCTCGATGTTTTTTGACATTCCCACCGCTACCAATCTTCAAGTGTGCCTAACTTTGGTAGGTTTGCTACCGTTTGATGCAGTCTATCATCCGCTACATGGATGTATTCCAGCGTTGTCTTCAGGTCTTTATGACCAGCCACTCTGGAAGTATCCAGGACGTTTGCATTCGGAAGGCGAAAACTACGGAAGATTGAGAAGTTGGAGGTAACCCCTAATTCAAGAGTTACAAGGGGGTGGATATGGAACGTTTCTTGGATGGTCAAACACCCTGAGAAAGGTGTAGCTAGTAATGGAGCGAGGATGACGGCTTAGAGGCAGCCTCAGCTGAAAGCATGGGAGTCACCCAGATATTGATGCGCTATACGCATTTGAGGGTGGAGGATTTGGTGGAGAGGCTGGGGTAGTTGCTCTTTCGTTATAAAATTAACATTGTCGGAGTACAATTTAAAAGCTAATTCAGAAGGGAATATTCCCATCGCCAATTAAAGGAGAGAGAACATGGCTTTGCTTTCTATGTGTCTGCCTATACTGCCTGGCAAAAAAGACAAGTGGCAACAGATGATGAATAGTATGAATGAAGCCTCATCAAAGCCAGAAACGGATAAGGTCCGAGAGGAGGCCGGCGTACATGAACGCACCTTTTTGCAGGAAACACCTAATGGTGACTTCATCATCTTGACCTTCGAGGGCGAAAACCCTGCTGAGAGCTTCGGGAAGATGATGGCCGCTATGCAGGGCGAATTTGCTGAATTCGTTCTGGACGTACACGGTCTCGACATGAACGGTCCGCCACCGCCACTACCGCAGCTTGTCTATGACAGCCGCGCATAAGCTTCTGGTACACCAGGCTGATGCGCTATACGCATTTAAGAGCAGAGGCTTTAGTCGAAAGTTCGGGGCGAATTTTTTTAACACCCCGAATTATCTTCTGTCCCATTAGGCATTCTGGTCATACAGAAAATTACGTTTTCCAGTTTTGCCCCGTTCAGAAATGTCTTTAAAAGGTCCGCCCGCGTTAGATTTATCCCAGTCAGGTTTGCGTTAATCAAAGACCCTTCGAATAAATCCACCGAGGTTAGTTTTCCATCACAATAAGATCGACTGGGATTGTTGATAATCGTTCTGCACCGTCAGATGTATAAATTAGGGTATCCCGGCTAAACGCAATCTGCGCGAATTCAAACTGTAAATCTTCGTTTCGAAACGAATTCTCGTAGTTGGTAACCATATTCTCTTCAAAACTATCGAAGCAATTGTCATCATCCACAGACCACTCAAACTCACCGACCCAGTCAGGTGGGAAAGCTATACCAAGTTCGTAACCTCCACAGTAGTGATGGTATTTCCAGATTCCTGACTCTATATAATGTGTCCTTAAAGCTCGGCTAACTGTCCCGACTGAAGTCCCTGCTTTCGCTGTGCACGCCAGTACTTCCAATGCTTCCTTTGCTGCCCGATTCATGTCACAGAGAACGTTACTTGGCTCACCCCATATAAAAGTTCGATCTAAATTTGCGTGATATCTCTTAAACACACCTGCTACGTCGACTGCAAAGGGTTCTCCTGCACTGATTTGTCTTCTTGACGGTAACAAATGGGTACTTTGCGGCCAGCCAGGCTGAACTGCCTGAGGAATTCCTGGTATTTCACCACCCGCGTTCAACATCGCATACATAGCTTCTGCAAAAACTTCACCATGGCTCATACCAGGCTGAAAACTGTTCGCCACAGCTCTCAAACCAATGTCTGCGATTTTTGCCGCATGCCTAATTGCATCGAGTTCCACAGGAGATTTGAGCTTACGTACATTTTTCATTACCCGACTGCCATCGAGTACGCTCGCACCTACTGACAATATTCTCTCTGTCAGCTGAGTGCTTACTGCAGGTGGCGGAATATAACTCCATAATTCAAGACCAACTCTCGTTTTATTACTCAACCAACCTATATCTGAGAGTTGTTTGACAATTTCTCGTGTTGCGGTTTCAACCGAAAGTCTCGTCCCGAAATTCGCCGCCGAGCTATTATCAATTGATAGTCTTCTATTAGCTGCTGAAGGAACTGCATCCTCACCGTCGAATAGTATTAGCTCGTTGTGATCCACATGTATCACCGTTGTCGTGGTAGGACACCAATGAGTCGTAGAAGCCGCCTTATACCAAGTCACTTCGTAGCCATGGAGATAACACATACCTTCAGGGCAAGTCACAAGTAGCAGATCTATGCCCTGTGTTTCCATCTCTCTGCGGGATCGTTCCAATCTCTCTTCATACTCTTTTGGGGAAAAAGGTAATGGATATGATTTAGTTGGAACTCTATATTGATCGGGACCAATATCTCTGACTAAGCTAAAGGCATCTAGCGTAGAGTCATTTCCAAGTGATGTTTTCATTCTGGATTTTGAGCACTTAAATCAGGATGCTCAGAATACCCCTCGGTATGCGGAAATAATATATTTAATTCGAAGAATCTCTAATGGAGGGTGGGTGCCCCCAAGCGGTGGAGCCAAAGTGGAGCCGGCTCCTGTCTATTCGTGTCCTCTACAGTCCATTCCAGTCACCTACGCGCGGGATCGGGTGTGCAATTCTGACCGCAATCGACCAAGACCAGCTCTTCTGATGAACTTACGTCCACTCCTATCCAACCAAAGCCAGCGCTTTAGACGGTAACTTTGACGGTAACTTTTTGGGTGGCCTGAGACTACTTCTAGCAATTCAATCAGTTATCAATCAATGTGAGGTCTTCCGGGCCCACCATTAAACTATTGATTTACGATATTAGTTAACTACGCTTCAAGCAGCTTCAACTCTCCCTTCATATTCATCCGGCGCAAGAAATCCACCGGACTGACGAGACCAAAGATCAGCGTAGATTGCTGATTTTTGAACGAGTTCAGCGTGAGTTCCAAATTCGGTAATTTTGCCCTGGTCCAGCACAATCAAGCGATCCAACTGAGCAATGGTGGAAAGCCGATGTGCAATAGCAATAACGGTCTTGCCTTCCATGAGCTGGAACAGATTTTCCTGAATAGCAGCTTCCACCCCCGAATCAAGTGCAGAAGTGGCCTCATCCAATACCAAAATCGGCGCATTCTTGAGGAACACCCGCGCAATTGCAATCCTCTGCCGTTGCCCTCCGGAAAGCTTGACTCCCCGCTCACCAACGTGAGCACCCAGCCCCTTTCTACCATTCGAATCCTCAAGCTCCTGAATGAACTCCCAGGCATTTGCATTCTTTGCGGCTTCGATTACTTCTGCATCCGATGCCTCGGGTGCGGAATAAGCGATGTTTTCCCGAATTGATCGGTGGAGCAAGGAGGTGTCCTGAGTCACGACACCAATTGTTGAACGAAGACTATCCTGAGTAACTTCGGAGATATCCTGACCGTCGATGAAGATTCTCCCAGACTTCAGGTCATAGAAACGCAGCAACAGATTCATTAGCGTGGTCTTCCCGGCTCCGGACCTACCAACTACCCCGATTTTCTCACCAGGTCGGATAGTTAGAGAAAGCTTCTCAATCACGCTTCTACTTTTACCGTAGTGGAAGCCGATATCTTCGAATACGATGCGGCCCTGTTGAATAACCAATTGTTCGGAATCCGGTATATCGTTGACGTCATGTGGTTTGGTCATCATGGACATTCCATCGTGCACCACACCGATATTCTCGAACAGTCCAGACACCTCCCACATGACCCACTGTGACATTCCATTGATTCTCAAACACAGAGCAATAGCAATGGCAATGGAACCTATGGACACAACGGTGTTCAACCATAGCCAAATTGCCATTCCAGAGACTGCAAACACCACGAAGGCATTAATAAAGTAGACACTGAACTGGAATCTTGTGACAAGTCGCATCTGGTGATGCACGGTTATCAAAAAAGAATCCATACTTTCTCGAGCGTAGGTGGCTTCGCGTCCAGCGTGGGAGAAAAGTTTGACAGTGGTAATGTTCGTGTAGCTGTCAACTACGCGACCTGTCATGTCAGAGCGCGCATCCGCCTGCTCTCTAGAAACCTTCTTCAGTCGCGGGACAAAGAAACGG
Source organism: Gammaproteobacteria bacterium (assembly GCA_022450155.1). Taxonomy (NCBI): domain Bacteria; kingdom Pseudomonadati; phylum Pseudomonadota; class Gammaproteobacteria; species Gammaproteobacteria bacterium. The sequence continues at coordinate 19,928 of JAKUQR010000025.1, forward strand.
ATCAGTGAAACGTACACAGACACCCAGAGAAGCAGAGGTAGCGTCAGACGCCAATCTGCTGCTGCCATAAGAATCGTCATAGCGATGAAAAAGACGCCAACGTACATAAACACATCAAGCAATTTCATCACGCTTTCTCGGACTGCCAGAGATGTCTGCATCACTTTGGTGACAACACGCCCCGCAAATTCGTTGGAAAAAAACTCCATGCTCTGTTTTAACAGGTACCGATGCATCTTCCAGCGGGCGATCATCGGGTAATTGCCTAGTAATGTTTGATGGATCAGCATCGAGTGCAACAGCGTGATTCCGGGCAACACCACCAACAGCACAATTCCCATCCAAAGCAAACGACTCCCTTCGCGATCTAGAAACCCTTCCCTGTCACTGGTTGCTAACCAATCCACCACATTCCCAAAAAACCCGAACAGGTAGACTTCCCCAGCCGCAATCATCGCCGTGACACAAGACATGAAGGCCAACCAACGCCATGCCGGTTTGGTGTAATGCCAGCAGAATGCAATGAATCCTGACGGTGGTGCTCCTGGTTCTTCCGCAGGGTAGGGATTTAATCTGGATTCAAACCAACGAAACATATTCGGTCTCCATGGAATATCTACAAAAAGCAGTCATAAGCATACAGAAAGTAAAAAACTCTCCTCTGTCAGGCCACATTTTACTCAGCCAATAGTCTTGAAACGGCGCGACTCTAACTTTTTGGGAACCCTGTCGGGGGCTTTAGCAGATGGTGACTTTTCGTACAGCCCGATGCAACTCTAGCTGCTACCGACCAGGATGATCTCTTCTAATGTACTTACGTCCACTCCTATCCAACCAAAGCCAGCGCTTTAGACGGTAACTTTGACGGTAACTTTTTGGGTGGCCTGAGACTACTTCTAGCAATTCAATCAGTTATCAATCAATGTGAGGTCTTCCGGGCTCACCATTTATTTAGTTGATTAATAAGTGTTTTATTCAATTCTTAAGGAATTGGGTTTCCAAATTTCTGGTTTGGTAGGCAACTTAGAGAGACTATCTAGGGTCCACTCGGGATGGAGTCGATCCAGAAACTCCGGCCATTCGTCTTCGTTAACGTCATGGATTAATACGATATAAGCGAATAGTCGCTCATGAATCCACGCCTCGCCGTACTGGTTGTAATATCGTTCAAGGTCTGGATAGACAGCCGATTCGATGGAAGCAAAGCCAACACACTCCGACGGATGGCAACTCAACTCGCTTTCTATAAAGTTCCAGTTACTGATTACAAGACCGCCCGAATAGGCGTCTTCCGGATGTCAGGCAGCATCGGTCTTTCGATAACCGAATGCATTGTCATATCGTTCGTTGACATAGTCAGCGCAGCGGATCGTCTCGTAGTGGACAGTCTCGCCTTCTCTGGCGACGGGTTGGATCATCATGTCCCAGTTGGGATCGACAAACATTGCCAGTGAGATTCTTTCATTTCCAGAGCTATTTATCACTCGGTGTGGTGTTGATTTAAAGCGGTCGTTCGTCCAACGCGCCAGTAGATCACCGACATTAACCACAAAAGTATCGGCAATCGGGTGTGCAGTTACCCACTCGCCCGAGCTGGATTTAACCTGCAGCCCACCGACATCGTCCTGCTTTACCAGGGTCAGTGTTCCATAGTCGGTGTGCGGTGACACTCCAAACTGTCGGTCTCCAAGATCCGGCGCCTGCGGTGGATACCAGACCGCTGCGGCCCGGGAAACCGGCCGATCAATCTGGCGAACGAAATAATCCGACTGGATACCCAGACTCACCGCAAATGCACGCAAAAGCTGTTCACCGCAGTGCTGCATTTCAACAAAAAACTGGTTAAACACTTTACACATACCCGTCGGTGCATCCGGCCAGCGGTTTGCGGCCAAGAGCCGATCTTTTGCAATCACATCCCCGTCGTCAGACGGCACGTCCAAGCCCCAGATGAAGCTTTCTTTGAGATCAAAATGCTTACTACCTTCCATCCGGGCCTCACCGATTCGCAGCCAGCCTCTATGACCGCCGGTCACCGCAACCGAATCCTTGATATCGTCAGCTGATAGAAAGAAAGACTGCGCAAGGTTATAAGTCTGGTCCAGCAGATTGCTGGACACCCCGTGGCCTTTGACATAAAAAAATCCCAAACCTTCGGCAGCCCGAATCAATTCGTCGGCAATCCCGCCCAACTGTCGATCATCGGCATATTTCAGACTCGCAATATCGATCACGGGAATATCATCGGCCTCAATACGCTCTACTCTGGCATAGCTCATCAGCGATTCCTCACAGAATTTTCAAGACACGATTTTGTCTTAACTGGACACGAAATCGATTATCCGATATTAATCGAATTTCAGTTCCGGTGCTTGCCACCCAGCAGCCCACTTTCGCCTTGGAGGGAGGAAAGAAATTTCTTTTGGGTCTTTTTGCCATCTTCAATTACTCTGGCTCGCCGACAAAATTAATTAAGCGACAGAAGACTACCCTTATAATCTCCATTCTGGTGTCCGACCTCCGGGGTCCACCGCTTACCATGTCCGCACAACCAATAATCGAATTAAACAACGTCGACAAGTTCTTTGGCGATTTTCAGGCATTGAGAGATGTCAGCCTGACGGTCAGACTTGGTGAACGTGTTGTGGTCTGCGGACCATCCGGATCCGGTAAGTCAACCATGATTCGTTGCATTAATCACTTGGAAGCACACGATTCTGGCACCATCGTCGTCGACGGCATCGAACTCACAGAAGATATGAGCAATGTACTCACGATCCGCCGTGAGGTCGGCATGGTATTTCAACAGTTCAATCTTTTTCCACACCTGACCGTCCTTGAGAACCTAACCCTGGCGCCAATGAAATCCCGAAAAATGTCAAAAAGGGATGCAACGCATATTGCAAAGCAGTACCTGGAACGTGTGCGCATTCCCGAGCAAGCTGACAAGTATCCAGGCCAGCTGTCAGGTGGCCAGCAGCAGCGAGTTGCGATTGCGCGCAGCCTGTGTATGAAACCCAAAATCATGCTGTTCGACGAGCCGACATCGGCTCTTGATCCAGAAATGATCAAGGAAGTTCTGGACGTCATGACCGAACTGGCCCAGGAAGGCATGACTATGGTCGTCGTGACCCATGAGATGGGTTTTGCGAAAACTGTAGCCGATACCATGGTTTTTATGGACTACGGTAAAATCGTTGAAGTTGCACCGCCGGATCAGTTCTTCACTTCACCGAAAAACGATCGCACCACGTTATTTCTCAGCCAGATCCTGTCGCACTGAAACCACTCGCTGTAGGTGCCCCGCACAGTCAATATGCCTGACGGTAAAGAGAGTCTTCGGGTCTACTGCTGGGAGGGCTATGACAGCCCAGTCATTCTGAATCCGTTTCAACGTAGACACAACATTGAAGTTCATGCTGATACCCTAATCTCTGATGTACAAGCAGCATATGAGATAGATAACCAGTTACCGAATGATCGAGTAGATATTCTCAATATAAATAATGCATGGGTGCAGAGATTTCTGTATCCCCGCGGCGCAGTTCAGACACTACAAGACAACGACCTTAGTACAACCCGGGTAACGTCGTCTCGGTTTGCTGATCTTAAACGCTGGGGCTGGTCCGACGATGGTGATCACAAGATTGGAATCTGCCAACGATTTGGAACATTTAATTTGGTTATCAATGACAAAATAATTTCTGAGCACTTGGCTAAAGACGAAGGTTTCAAACTCGCCGCTGAACCAGATTTTGTTCAACGCTATGGAATTCTCTTGTACGAGGATTTTAATATTTTTCACATCTGCATTGCGGCCGACATTGATCCTTTCATGCCACTTAATTCTCTTCAAGAACGTGTTTTCAAGAATACTGCTCAAGACTGGTTTCGCAATGCAGCTTTGGTCACCAATAATCATCATAGCCTGAATAAAGCGCTTATCGATGGCCAAATCGACTTTTATCTCAGCGGCGGAATCTATACAGCGTCACCAGCGAGGATGGAAGGTCATGGGCAGGTTAGGGCAGTCACCCCATCGCACGGCCCGATTAGTGGTTTGGGCGGTATCGTATTCATCGAAGTAACATGCGCATTGATGCGACCGGAGTTGTCACCTTGGGCACACCCGTTTCTGGATTACCTCGTCGAACCGGATACTGCGATTCGAGTTGCTTTTCTGGATGGCACGTGCAACCCAGTTTTGCAAATGGAAAATCCAAAAGTGTTCTCTGCATTCTCAAGTGCCCAGCTTGATGCTATCCAGTGGGATACGCTTGAAGAGGATATCAGTCGTTGCGCACACTATGATGTTGTTCCAGACTTAACAAAACTGTTGGCTCATCTTCGTAGAACCATAGCGAAATTCCAAATTTAGCCGGCTGTACTGCTGTATCCAGCTGAATAACAATAACCTATTGCTGCAAGAATTTATGAGAAATTCAAATTTACTTTTAGAAAGCTACCATGAAATTCGGCCACATCGAACGATACAGCAGGCAGATCAAGCCCGCACAAGTGGGGGAAACCCGGCAGCAGAAGTTTCTGCCAGAGCGCAGAGCTTATGTTATCGTTGATCTCGGCTGTTCTGAATACTTCGGCCGACGTCTTTACCCGAGGCAGATCTTTCACCACTGAGATTACTGCACTCAGTGTAGGCCCCTGGGCTGCGGCCTAGGGCACAAAGTACCACACCACATCTATTATGCACTGGCGTGTACCAACCAACAGGTTCCGTTCATGTAAACCCCTGATTCCTGCCGGTAAGCTTCAAGTCCCTGAATCATATGGCGTTTAACCTTATTCAGCAACTCGGTGTCCGCATGATCCAGTAAATTCCGAATCGTACCCATTGCCATAAACATGTCTGCAGCCGATTTCACTGTCTGGCCCACACATAGTTTCTCTGTCACTGCACGCAACCGGATGTTTCGAAATCCTGCTGATTCAAGAATGTGTTTGACTTTCGATGAATCTGCCAGTGTGAACGCCCCCGGTACGTCCGGATCATGTTCGGGTTTTTGATCAGAATAAGCAGCGGCACAGCGCACTGGAAACTGATACCACTCATTTTGTTCTGGTGCTCGCCAGACAACAAATAATAGCCGGCCCGTGGTTGTCAGGCTTGCTCGCAGATTTGAAAAAGCAGCCACCAGATCACCAAAGAACATCACCCCGCAGCGTGAAATTATTAGGTCTTGGGGACAGGGAAAACGGTACTCTGCGGCATCGGCCTCGACAAAAATCACATTTTCTATAGCGCGTTCCCGTGCCGATTCAACAGCGGAATCAATCAGTTTCCTGGAGAGATCGATTCCGATAATCCTACCCCCGGTACCCACTGGAGCTGCAAATTTCAATGTCGTGGCACCGGTGCCACAGCCAATATCCGCGATTTGTTCTCCGCCGGAAAGTTCAGCCGAATCCAGCAGGAGGCGAGCCCAGGGCTCTAACAACTGATCCAGTGCTTGTTTCTGGGTGACCCAGTAGTCTGCAGAATCTGAGTTCCAGTATTTATGTTCTTCAGTATTGATCAGTGCCGCATTGTCCATGTTCGCACCAGCTGGGTGAGATGTCAGGCTCCCATTGCCCTGAAGAGCCAGTGCTCCGCATACCGTGCATAGCTCGATTCCACGATCAGTTCATAAGTATCTTGGCTGTCCAGCGGTCGCACGATCGCCGTTGTTCGGGCAAAAGCACAGCGGCAACACTGGCCAACCGAAAATTCCTGGGGATGTATATCTATGCCACAGGCTTGCTGTAACACCTCGGCTGTTTCAGATCCTCGTATTGTAATGACACTGTAATGATCAGAAACAATGATGGCTACCCCCCAACCACCGGCGGCATCGTGAGAAAGCTCACTGGCAATACGATACTCATCGGTTTCTGGCAGGATCAACAGCCATTCCTCAGGGCCCAACCACAGTACGGAATATATGTCATGGACCGTCACGGTATTCGGTATCTGAGGAATGTCTATCCCCAAGACTTCAGCAAAGCGACCCTGTGCAGTACGACCACCTTTCAGCAGTAACATGCCGCAAGGTGTTTGTTTTTCAACGGTCACATCGTAGGGCATTTCAGCTTCTCATGCGCTCGCCTTTGGCGTCGATGAATACCGGTGGTGCCACTAGCGCTTCAATGGTTCGATCCAGACCCGATACAGTGACCGTATCCCCGTGCCGGTCACGCCCATTCTTGAGGAGCGCCAAGGATATGGAGCGATCGAGATTTGGGCTAAAACATGACGCAGTGACATGGCCCAGAAAGCTGGGTGCCTCACCAACGGCCGCGGGCTCGATAATGGCACTACCTTCGACCATCACGAACTGTTCGTCCTGTGGCAGGAGTCCGACCACCTGCTGTCGGACACCACCGACAGACCGGTCTCTAACCAGACTCCGTTTACCGACAAAATCTGGTTTGTTCATGTTGACCACCCAGCCCATTCCGGCATCAAAAGGGTTGGTGATGCCATCACCTTCTGCGCCGGCTGAGATATAACCCTTTTCAATCCTTAAGACACCGCTGGTCTCCGAACCCACCGGCGTAATACCGAAAGTGGCCCCGGCATTCATCAGGGCCTCCCACACTGCAAGCCCATCACGCCGACGAACATTGACCTCAAAGCTGAGTTCACCGGTGTAACTCACGCGGGCAACTCGCGCGAATTTTCCTGCCACCTGACCTTCGCGCATCGACATAAATGGAAACGAATCGGAGTCCAGGTTGATATCAATCTCCGTTGAAACCAAGACTTCCCTGGCTTTAGGTCCGCAGACGCAAATATTGGCCCACTGACTGGTTACTGTTGTGACATACACTCTTAAGTTCGGCCATACGACCTGCAGCAACCTCACGATATGGGTATACACCGCATCAGCGGTTCCTGATCCAGCAGAAAGCAGGTAATGGTTCTCACCCAACCTGAACGTCACACCATCATCGAGCAGACGGCCGTCCTCATGCAACATCAGCCCAAATCGTCCCTGCCCAATTTGCAGGTCGTCCCAGCTATTGGTGTAGACGCGATTCAGAAATGTTGTCACATCTGGACCATGAAGCTCAAACTTGCCCAGCGGCGTACCGTCATAAATACCTACCTTTTCCCGTACGGCCAACGCCTCCCGGCTGACCGCTGAACTCATGTCCTCCTCGGGTCCAGGATAATAAAATGGTCGACGAAAATTGGAGCCCGCTTCATTCATCGATGCGCCGGCATCGATATGCCACTGGGTAATGGGTGTCGTTCTCAGCGGAAGTATCAGCGGACCGTCATGTGATCCGGCGATAACTCCAAAACTGATCGGACTGTAAGGGGGCCTGTAGGTCGTCGTGCCCACTGAATCCGGCTCAACCGAAAGTTGATTCGCGATCAGGCCTATTATATTGGTATTACTGATTTTGCCCTGGTCCGTTCCCATCCCAGCCGTCGTGTAGCGCTTGACGTGCTCTATAGATACATAGTTCTCACGCACTGCCAATTTCAGGTCACTGCTCGTCACGTCGTTCTGAAAGTCGACAAATGCTTTGGCTCTGGATGTAGTCGGAATCTCCCAAATGGCTTCTATCTGAAGTGCTGGTGTATAGGATACATCGAGCTGCGGCAGCGTCATTGGCCGCAGACCCAATGCTTCGACACTGTACCTTCCAGCCTCCAGACCTTCGTGCAAACAACCTTTGAGATCAAACACGCCATGAACAGCGCCTGCGCACAACGAGGGCTGAACGGATTCGCCCGGCACAAAACACGCAAGGCCCTGGTCGTAGACCGGCTTTGCGCCGGAATGTGAATGAAGATGTACCAGTGGGTTCCAGCCGCCAGAGTAGCAGACCACATCACACGCAAGCTTACTTACCTGTGACGAATCAGCCAGAGACACCACCTCTACACCATGCACGTTTGAACGCCCGTGAACCGCGCTGATACCCGAGGCGCTCAACACTTCTATGCCCTGGTCTGTCGATCTTTTCAACAGTTCATAATCAATCGTCTGACGAGTATCCACGATTGCGTGAATATTTTGTCCTGCCTCAACAAGATTGAAAGCAGCCTGGTAGGCGCTATTGTTATTTGTCGTGATAACGATCTGTCGACCAAGATTAATAGCGAAACGCTGTACATACGTACTTGCTGCCGAGACGAGCATCATGCCAGGACGATCATTGTTCGGAAAAACAAGCGGCCGCTCTACTGCCCCTGTGGCAATGATCACCTGCTTTGTACGCACGCGCCAAAATCGCTCACGCAGCCAGGATTGTTCAGGATTCCGTTCGACGATCGTCAGCATATTGTGATCGTAGTATCCTGCAACCGTACTGTTGGCAAGTCTACGAATATTGGGCAGACGGTCCACTTCTGCGGTGACATGCTGAACCCAGTTCACTGCGGACTGCCCGTCAATCTGCGCCGGCTCACTGAGCAGCCGTCCTCCCGGCTGACTCTGATCATCCACGATCAGAACCCGGGCACCGCTTTCACCGGCAACCAGAGCGGCGGCTAGGCCACTCGGTCCTGCACCAACGATCAGGATGTCGTAATGATGGTATCGTTTTTCGTAATGTTCAGATTCCGTTGTCTTGGGGATCTGACCCAGACCCGCAGCTTTACGGATAATGCGTGCATAGCTGCTCCATGGCCGCCACATGAAGGTTTTATAGTAAAACCCGGCGGGAATAAGCCGGGATATCCGATCGCTGACACCCCCCAGGTCAAACCGAGGCCCCGGCCAACAGTTCTGACTTTTCGCATGTAGATGATCAGTCAGGGGCAAACACGTTGCCAGCACATTCGGCTCTTCAGATGTCCCCTGAAGTTGCACCAGTGCATTTGGCTCCTCGAATCCCGCCCCCACAACACCCCGAGGTCGGTGATACTTTAAACTTCGTGCCACCACTCGAACCCCGTTTGCCAACAACGCCGACGCCAGCGTATCACCGTGGTATCCCTTGTAGTGCCTACCGTTAAAGTGAAATGGAATAACGCGATCCCGATCTATCAGCCCCCCTTTGGTCCTTCGACTGGGGTAGGCATTCATCGCAAGACGATCCGCTCAATCAGTATCAGAAAATTATTCAGGAGGTCTCTCCATCCGTTCCGGTGGAGGCTATCTCGTGTGTTACATTGTTTCTGCAGATCTCAAACCACTGTTCGCAGCCCTTAGCATGCCACCACCGTTCGACAACCCAACCTTTTTCGTTGTCGTTGTTATACATATAGTCGGTCCACTGCCCATCAGTCAGCTCCGAAGGGTCATCAGGGCGCACCCGGGATGCTTCACCACCCCAGGTAAATTCATCCTCATTGCGTGGCCCACACCACGGACAGGAAACCAGCATCATTGTTCTATGCTCTTCGACTCAATCAGTGGTTTGCCGACACACCGCCCTCGACAACAAGGTGTCCCGTACCAAACCGGTTTAGACCCAAATCCCGTGTTAGCTTATGGGGCTGGTCCGTCGCAATCAAATGTGCATGCGTCTTCGCGGCAATCGGCGTTGTCTTGAATCCGCCAGAGCCCGCAACGTCGATGTAAAACCCTGGAATATCGGTTTTAGAGATGATCGGACTGCCATCGTAAGTCATATCCAGCATACCTGCCCAATGTCTAAGGAGTTTCAACCGTTTAAACCGAGGAAAGATTTCCAGCATTGCAGAGGTTGCATTCTCAATAATCGGAAACGTGCCGCGTTGCGCGTAAGACGAATAGGGATCACATCCTTGCCCGATCACAATTTCGCCTTTATCCGACTGCATGAGATAGGTACCGAAGTAATTGCGGATGACTACTATTTCATCTAATACGGGTTTGATGGGTTCAGAGACCCATGCCTGAAGGGGCTGGGTCACTATGGGTAGCCGCAGCCCCGCCATTGCTGCGACCACACTGCCGTGACCTGCGACGGCCATGCCCACTTTCTTAGCCTTAATCGTGCCTCGGGTGGTCTCGACACCCGTAACGCCTGAACCATTGCGAAGAATTCCAGTCACTTCGCAATTCTGGATAATGTCCACACCGCGGCTGTCCGCTGAACGGGCAAAACCCCAAGCGACGGCGTCGTGCCGTACCATGGTCGCATCAGGCTGGTAAACCCCACCCACAATCGGCATTCTTGTGTCTGCCGAGGGTTCAAAGATAGGCAGTCGGCGCTTGATCTCTTCCAAGGACATCATTTCATAGCGGGCACCATAGATATGCATGGTATTGGCCATCTGAGTAGCCTGTCGGGACGCACCTGAACTTTGCAATAATGAGATCATGCCGCGCTTGCCCACCATAAGGTTGTAGTTCAATTCTTTGCTCAAACCATGGTAAAGCGCCAACGATTCTTCATGGAAAGGCACACTTGCTTCGCGAAGAAAATTCGAACGGACGGTCATCGTATTTCGACCTGTATTGCCACCACCCAACCAGCCTTTTTCCAACACAGCGACATTGGTGATGCCATGGTCTTTTGCAAGGTAGTGCGCAGCACCTAAACCGTGCCCGCCACCGCCGATGATGACCACATCATATTGACGTTTTGGCTCTGGACTTTGCCAGGCCTGCTTCCATTGCTCATGGTAGCTCAGAGAATTTCGGAGCAAGCTTAAGGCTGAGTAACGCTGCATTATCAGATTCTATCCATCACCTGCAGAGGCTGAATCTAGAGATCACCTCCAGCAAGAACCGACTTTACTCTGAGTTCTATCTCGTGACTGCGTTCATTCGCCGAAAGAAATTTGGTCTCAGATACAATCTGGCCGACCAAATTGGCGAACTTTTTCTGCCAATCCAGGTGGTCGGCTTCGCTGCCCGGGCAATGAACAATCACATCGCCTGCCATCGTTGGAATGTGTCCATCTGCATTGACATCCGGCCGCGTCGGTTCTATTCCCTCCTGGAGGTTACGAATCGCCTGCCTGAGCATACGACGATAACGAGCGACGCCACCGTCGGTATTCCCCCGATGCTCGCCCTCATGTTTCGTTATTGTCCCTTGCGAGACCTGAGCTTCATAATCACCCGGCATTCTCTGACCTTCTTCATAACTTCGTTCATCCCCTGTTTGGCCAACAAAATCGACTTTATTCAAACCGACATTAGCCCGACTCCCCTTTCCATCTAAATCAAGATCATCGCCAAAGTGCCGCCAGGCAATGATCTTGCAGTGCGTATCGTCTACCGGCAACGTCCACTTGGTAATACCGACTCTCGGAAAAAACTTCTCCCGATCTGGATTCTGGTAAATATCAGGTGGCTGTGCCGTGGCCGGCAAAAATATCTCGGCGGTACGCACCCACATGTAGTCTTTCCATCGTCTTGCATTGGTCAAAAATAGACCGATGTCATCGTTCATGGGATGCCATTCAACAATCGGCAAGGTACCCCAGGCAGTATTAAAGTGTGCCCGCGTTACTCGGGTATGCAAAAACACGCTATGAAACGGATCCATCGGATTTTCGGCAACCTGTAGCCAGTTACACGGGTAATCAATCGCGTAAGGCACCATGTCGTGGTCAGCAATGCTCATGGTGTCGAGATGCAGGAAAGGCGGCTTCTGCTCCGGGGGACCCATATAGGCAAACACCAGTCCGTTGTGCTCTATTACGGGATAGGCGCCATGACAGACACGTTGGGGAATTGTGCTGTTTTTGGGTTCACCCGGCACCTCGAGAATTCGCCCGTCAATGTCAAACAGCCAGCCGTGGTAGCAGCAGCGTAGGCCACGCTCCGCTGGAATTCCATATTCGAGTGATGCGCGACGATGGCTGCAGTGTTTATGCAATAAACCAAGGCGACCCGACAGATCTCTAAACAAAACCAACTCTTCACCAAGCACCTTGATTAATAGGGGCAGATCTGTGACCTGCTCAACCATCGAGACAGGCCACCAGAAACGCCGCATGTACTCCCCGCATGGTGTACCAGGCCCAACGCGGGTCAACTCTTGATCGTCGGCTGGTGTTCCAGTTTGGTAATACCCACCGTAGGACATTGGTGGAGGTGTCATCGAAACTGTCATGCGGGTGTCCCGTACTCTAAAGAATTCCCGTATAACGTCTTTGCACGACAGAACAGTAAATCATGTCAATAAAACCGATGTAATCGAATACCGGGAGATTTACGACATCCTGAATATCAGCTGCAAACGTGGGCAACTGCGAACATTCCAGCAACAAGGCCCCGATGTCTGGAAATCGTATAACTGCATTCCGCACAATTTCCACAAGCTCTCTTCTCTGGAGGTCGACATCCAGGGTTATTTGTGTACCACCCATATGAGTCGCAAAAAATTCAGTAGAGGCTTCCATACCGACAATGTGAACAGGCATATCTAACTCAATGCCTACTGCAGTCAAATAGTCGGACACGAGCAAACGCTCAGATGCCGTAATGATGCAGACACTACGGTCACTTCGGATCATCCTAACAATCTGAGGCACCATCATTAGCGGCGATGTAAACACCGGAATATTCACGGCATCAGCCAGTATCTCCTGCACCACAGAAAAGAAACCACAGGCCGTCACCACTGCTCGAACGCCGTCATCCTCTAAAGACTTAACAGCATCAATAATTTTCTGGATATCGGCAGGAACAGCACGGTTTTTATCCCATGGTGTCGGCGTATCAAACAACCCTTCGATCACCTTTAGCCGTACGGGATAGTCATAGGTACTGGCATTCGCCACGTCACCAGGAAGGATAGGGTAACGACGACCGTCAAACAGGGCGATACCAATTGCCTCACCGTAATACTGTTTCCCCCCTTTAATAACCATTGTCCTTTTACCTCTCACCGCAATTTATGCGCACATTTAAGCGGTAGTCAAATAGATCACGCGCGATAAACAGACAGGCGTTTCTCTAGGCGGCCGAATAACCAAGCCAACAAGTAACAAATGCAAAAGTACATAACGGCAACGAAAATCCATATTTCAAACACGTATTGTGTCGAATACGCGACCTCCTGAGCGAGGAAAGTAAGCTCCTGAATAGAAATCAACGAGACGAGTGAAGAATCCTTGATCAGAGTGATGAACTGGCCTGCCAACGGCGGAACCATACGCTGTACCGCTTGCGGAAGAACGATCCATCGAAGAACCTGGAATTGCGAAAGACCGATTGACTGGCCCGCCTCGATCTGACCACGGTCGATTGATTGTATGCCAGCGCGAACGATCTCCGTGATATAAGCGGCCTCAAAGATGGCCAGACAAATTATCCCCGAGATAACATTTGAGAACAGTTCGGGCGGACCTAAGGCCATTTCCAGAAAAACCAGCGTTGTCGGGGATGCCCGGACGGAGATCTCGTCGATTCCCAATATCGGAATCAATTGCGAACTGATAAAGAAATAGAAAATAAAAAGAAATACCACAGGCGGCATATTTCGAACAAATTCGACGTACAACCTGCTGACCATCCTCGGGAAGAGGCGCTTGCTCGTGCGCATCACGCCCATGATGACCCCGATTAAACTGGCCAGTAGTAGTGACCAAACTGCGAGCCTGAAAGTCGTAAAAAGCCCCTTTAGCAGAAGATTGGGTGCATATCGGCCAAGCTCTTCGTCCCACCGTAGGATGTAATCGGGGATGAACCCCCAGTACCAGTTATAAACCAAGACTGTGTCGACCCGGTACACGACGTACACAATAAAGCCGATGACAGCCGAAATTACCGCGATATCGATCAAGTGGGTACTTCGAATACGGATCGAGTATTTACTGGTTCTCATGATGAGATACGCCTATCGCTGAATAGATGGGGCGATTTAACTGTTGAAACGCTTAGACAAAAAGGTCGGGGTCCGGCTATGAGCCGGACCCCTTATACAATCACTTCTTGAGATCTACCTGATCCGACCAGTCCATGGTCGTGAACCAGTACTTCCAAGTCTTATCGAGCCAACCATTGCTCGTATTAACCATGATCCAGTTTGAAAAGACATTCAACGCATCAGGATCACCTTTCCGTATCCCGAATGACTCATCGCCCTCGGTCAGCTTTTCGAGCGTCGGATTAAATAGGACGTCGGGATTTTGACCCTGCCAGAGAGTGGGTTTTGGAAAACTTGTCAAGACAGCGTGAGCGTTACCGTTGACGACTTCCTGGAGAACCAGTGAACTGTCATCAAACTGGCGCAGCTTCGCTTTCGGGAACAATTCCTGGGTATCAGTACAGGAAGTCGCGCCACGGCGACAGGTAAACGTCACCTTTGAGCTGTTGTATCCCTCTGGCCATGTAAGATCACCTGCCAATTTTGTGTTGGCTACGATTCCCATTCCAGAGTGGGCATAGGGTCTACTAAAGTTAATGGTTAGATTTCTCTTTGGCGTGACACTCATACCACCAATAATGACGTCAAAGTTACCAGCAATTAACGCTGGAATGATGCCTGACCATGCTGTGGGCACGAATTCAATCTCGACACCTAAGTCCGCAGCCAGCTTGGTCGCGACATCGATCTCAAAGCCGATGAGATCGCCTGCCTTATTCCGCATGGCCCAAGGGACAAATGTCGCCATACCCACTCTCACTTTGCCACGCTTCATAATCGTTTCGATTACGCTCTCGGTGGTCAGTTGCAGTTGAAGTTCACCAGCCATCACAGGCGAAGCAATCAACAAAAGTCCAAGCATAAAGGTAATGCCCGCTATCAGTTGTTTAACAGGACGCATAATAGTTTTCTCCTTGTTTAAAGTAACACGTCACAACCCCACACAATGTGTGGCCCTTTTTCCAGCGCGCCTCATGATGCGGTCGGCGAATTTGATGGGCAAACCAAGACCCCCACTAAACCGACTGTTTCATGTGACGTTCCAGAAAACCAATGAGTATCGACAACGTAACTGTTATCGACAAATAAATCACCGCTACCAATAACCATATCTCAAAAGCCATGAATGTTTCCGAAATAATATCCAACCCCGCTGTTGTGAGATCAAACACAGCGATGACACTGACAATTGCGGAGTGCTTGATTAGGTTAACAATAATGCCCGCCAAAGGAGGAAGCATAATCGGTATTGCCTGGGGCAAAATCACATAAAGATAACCCTGCCCACGGCTCAGCCCTACGCTGTCGCTTGCCTCCCATTGCCCTTTGGGCACCGATAAGATACCCGCCCGCATGATCTCCGAAGCAAATGAGCCCTCAAAAAAAGAAATGCACAGCACTGCGATCCAGAAACGATCCAGTTGCAGTATCGGCCCGAGGATAAAATAGAATACGAAGAGCTGGATTAGCAACGGTGTGTTGCGGACGATTTCCAAGTAGACGGTCGCCAGCAATCTACCGGAAAAAGATCCCGACAAGCGCAGAAAAGCAGTGATCAGCCCAATGAACAGCCCCAGCACGATGCTGTATCCTCCAATCTCAAGAGTCACAAACAACCCATCGACGAGCGGACCCCAGATCAGTTCTCCGTCGATCACTTTGTAGAGGTACTGAGGCACTCGGTGCCACTGCCAGGCATAGTGCATGTTGGCGGCACCCTGCAGGGTTATCCATACCAGACCACAGGTGAAAACAATGAACTGGATCACATCAAACGCTCGACTCTTCCACCATTTTGGGGAACTCGAGCGACCAATTTGTTGAGTTTCAGGTCGAGTCAATGTGGTTTGCCAGCCAGTTTTGGAAATAACGAACATTCTGTTCCCAGGTCGTTGAAAACTTGACATCATTGGCAATCGGGGACGAACGGGCTTCCTGCTGTAACTCCATACAGCGGTGATCTTGCGGGCGAATTCCCCGGCGATCCGTTAACTCACGCGCAGGACCTAACCAGCGATCTAGAACTTTATTCACCGCGCCTTCGAAACAAATTTCACCCATCACTCCTGGCGCAAAAAACCAAGCCATCCTCGCTTGGGTCACCCCTGGAGCTATGGGAACGTAAACGGCTGGAGCGTAAGCCATAGATCCGATAGTCACTGTGGTGTTAGGCAATACTGCATTTGCAGCACTCGTGTGTCCGTCAGGTTCCCACTTTTGGGGCAGTGAGGGCAGATAACCACTTGAACCTTCAACCGGTTGTGGTATTGGCGGTCGTCTATCATTTGTCCGCAACATCATAGTATTCCCTTCCGCAATCATATCGGTATACGGCTCTCCACTATCCAAATCGACTTCATCCGACATTTTGTCAAACACACCGTCGTGAACCCAGACGTGGTGATAGACCTCCCAGTTTTCCATGACCAGCTTCCAGTTGGCTCGGAAGTCCCATGTCTGGCGATGACCGATCTCGAGAGAGTCAATGTCTAAGTGGGCAAGTTCTCTATCCATTGGTTCGAGATAGTCGGGCAGACTGGCTGCTTTACCGTCTATGTTAATGAATACAACATGGTTCCAAACGTGACTCCGCACAGGAACCAAACTATTCTTCAAGGGATCTACCGGATTATCCCTTGATCCAGCTGTACCATCCCAGAATGGCGTTGCAATCAGACTTCCCATTAGGTCGTAGGTCCAACCGTGATAGGGACACTTGAAATTGGTCAGTCCCTCGCAAGGCTTGTCAAGAACAATTGTTGCTCTGTGGCGACAGACATTCTGCAGGACTCTAATATTGTCATCGTCGTCCCGAACAAGAATCAAGGGCAATCCGTGAACTGTCAGGGGTACAGCGTCACCGCGCTTTGGTACGTCAGTATCAAATGCAATCCCCACCCAAGTTTTAGGGAACAACCGCTCTTGTTCGAGTTCAAAAAATGTTTGGCTGGTATAAACGAAAGCGGGTAACCCCCGAGCTTTATCTAGGACTGGCTCTCGAAGCGCTCGCAATATTTCCGGCTGAAATATTTTTCCCCCGTTACTCATCCTGAATTTTCTCAGTCGCAGGTGCAAGTTTTGCACCTGGCCCGCCCCCGTTAACTGGTTCAGTTTAGATGTTAGTGCATGACCTGCCTTTGGTCCATCGGGACGATGGTTTCCGGGGCTGGCATCGAGGAGCCCTCGTTATTTGTAGAGCCGGGAATCTTTGTGGTCCGTCCAAATCAGACGCTCTACTTCGCCATAGTCCAGACCATGCCGTTTGCGAGACCGAGTTTCGGTAACATCTTGAAGGCTATCGACTCTGTGATTGCAAAAGATTATCCGGCCAGAGGAGAAGTCATGTTCAATCGCATAGAGCACTACTTCGGTGACCAGTTGGGTAACTGCAAGATCGTTGTCTGGGGTTTGGCGTTCAAAGCCCTCACCAACGATGTACGCGAGAGTCCGGCAATTACGCTCGCCCAGCGACTTATTGGGGCCGGGGCGTCTCTGGAGGTCCACGATCCCCAAGCCATGGAAACCGCCAAAGCCGTCCTGGGCGATAAGCAGATCGAATACTGCCAACACATGTACGACCCGCTCAAGGACGCAGACGCACTGCTAGTCTGCACTGAGTGGCAGGAGTTCCGAACACCGGACTTCGCCAGGATGCCGAGCTGATGGCAGGGGACGTAATCTTCGACGGAAGGAATCTTTACGACCTGGAATGGATTACCAACAGGCCGTTTCGCTATTACAGCATCGGGCAGCCAGCGGTCAATCCGAAATAGAAGGCAAAGGCCTGCAGTATGAAGATCCTGCCAACGGAGTAGCGTCGCGCGTAAGAGCTATAGATTTACGCCACCGAAAAGAGGTCGCGCGCCATAGCCTTGGTGTGCTCGTTGTAGAAAAGTACCGTGTCGGCTTCGGCCGACGTTGTCGCCACGGTGATCGCATGCTCGCCGACTATTGTTCCATCGCCGTGAATGGTATTGGCGGGTGTATGCAGCGCATACCCGTAAGGGATAGTGAACGCGGTGAAGTTGAACTCGTCGGGTGAGACTCTTTTGCCGATTGTTATGTAGCCACCGCAATCGGGGGACAGAGGTGCATGAACATGCGGGAAATTATGAGTCTCGACAAAATAACCGCCGCCTCCTGCTAACTCGGTTAAAAAGTCTTCCTGATAGTTTTTACCGTAACGGTATTTCGCCAGTACCATGTCGAACTCGTCTGACAGAAGTTCGAACGCCTGGTCGTTCTCAACCAGCGTAAGGCCGTAGTACATGACGTTTTCCTTGCTCGCTGTCACGACCGGGATGCGAAAGCCGTCTGGCACTAAAATCGCCCCCAGTTCATAGAACACGTTGGCATTGCCGCCCGCCTGTACGTTGACGTAGGCTTTACGGGCATCTTCAGGTCTATACCATGCGGCCTTGACCGCCACCATATCTGGTTTGTCACAACTGCTGCTCTCTGCGGGAGACTGGCCAGTGGTGTGAACGAGTATCTCGGTTTCAGCGAGCACCAGTTTCCAGTTTGTCGTTCCTTGCTCAACGAACGCCAGGCCACCATCGGTCCTCAAGACTTCGTCATCGTCATCCCGTACCGAAAAGCGGGAAATGATAATGCTCTCAAATATTTCACGGGATTCTTCCGTCAAATCGAAGTAAATGGGGCGCCCTTGAACCTCGGTCATACTGTTTTCCGCTGCATGAACAGAACCCGATTATAGCCTTCCCGCCCGGTACGAATGTCCGAACGACCACCCCGTATCTTCATTCCCAAGATCAGCAGTTACATCAGCCAGTTGCAGCCCTTCGGTCAATCAATCGGTAACAATTTATTAAGTTTTTGCTTTAGTCGAACAGTCGGAACCAGAGAAACTTGGTCAATGGCGAATGAAAGTCGCAGGAACAGTGGAAAAAATGGTGGGCACGACTGGGATTGAACTTTCTCTAAGGGTCTTGGGGTTACTTTTAGCTTGGAAACATAAAGCGTGTACACACACTCACGCATTATTTAACGTCTGGGAAGTAAAAGACTATGATTGCGTTATGACGCGATTTGGAGTCAATCAGATGAAATTATTATTGTTTGTAGCTGCTCTACTATTTGCGTTTCCAATTAATGCCTATGATGAAAACGATCTAAAAAGGTTTAAAGCGCTCAACAAATGTCCGGGTTGTGAGTTGAGCGGGGCGGATTTCACTCGTAGAGATTTCAGCTATGCTCAGAGAAGATCTCACTGACGCAATAGTCGGGGTAACAGCTACTGGCCCGGCGGCCTGCTATCCTTCAAAACGTTTAACGCGTATCACTTGGCGTCAGCCCCGAATTTTAATCCGGCATACGTACTCCAGCCCGGAGAGCTGTATTTATCATTCAAAGACATGGTGATGATTGATCTTAACGACGGTGAGGATCCGGAGATTAGTCAATCCTGGATAATTGCCCGGCATTGACAATTGTTTTCGTTGGCGTCTGAACAATCGATACAGGTTTCGGCCCTCGAGATAGCGTTCTGTGCGATCATAGCGATTGTGTGCAGATCGGAGAAGTCGGCTTGCAATCGGGTGACCTAATCTTTTGCCAGACAATCTAGAAGATCGGCCTGATTCGCAACAGCTCACATATAGCCAGGTCGGTTGAGGCTGTCTGGAATGTTGGTAGTGTCATTGTTGTTTAGGGGAAACGAATGAGTCGCGGGAAATTAATCATCGCTAATCTAGTGCGCTGGCTAACGTTGACAACCGGGGTTATTTGTTTGACCGGCTGTTCAGGCAATTTTGGTTGGTATGTCATCTCACCGACGACAGATCAAGGAATCATCAACATCAAGTTTCTGCTCGGCGGCCTTAAATTTACCATTCTGCTGTCGGTGACCGCGATCGTAATAGCAATTGTTCTTGGGTTGTTGATTGCGCTACCTGGGATCTCGAAGAATCGACTCGCCAAAGGCATCAATTGGACTTATGTGGAACTGATTAGGGCCATACCTCTCCTAGTCATGATTCTTTGGGTCTACTACGGCTTGCCGCAGGTGGCCGGTATCTCAATAAGTGCTTTCGCGGCAGGCGTTTTGGCGCTCTCGATATCAGATTCCGCATTTCAAGCCGAGATTTTTCGTGCAGGCATCCAATCTATTGAACGGGGGCAAATCGAAGCCGCGAAAGCGCTGGGGCTGAACTATTTCCAGAGTATGCGATTCATCGTGTTGCCGCAGGCTATCCGGCGCATACTCCCACCACTAGGTAACCAGCTAATTTATATGCTAAAAATGTCCTCGCTTATTTCTGTAATCGGGATGCAGGAACTCACCCGTCGGGCAAACGAACTGGTGGTTACGGAGTACCGGCCACTGGAAATCTATACTTTTTTGCTTCTGGAATACCTTGTGTTGATTCTGATCGTGTCGTCGGGTGTGCGCTGGCTGGAGCGGCATCTGGCGATTGATGGATACTAGGCGTTCTTCAATTAGATTCAGCCATCCATGATTTGAACTCGCCAATTAAGGCGCTTGCCGCTGCTGCAATCAGGGCCTCACCGTGCTCAATACTGGCGAGTTCCGAATGTGAACCCACCCGGCCGTCAGGAAAATCACGCGCGTGTTCACTCGCGGGGCCGTGAAAATCTCCTGTGTGATCCCGGATAAATTCTTCACTCAATGGTGCGGGTGGCAGATGGCTTGGTGACTCAACCACTCGTACGCTGGCTTGGGTGATTGCAACCTCAGAGGGTGTGCCATGCATGCCCTCCCAGTGGCCGTAAAGTTCCTTCCGTATAGTGTCTACTGTGGGATATTCCCACCAGCTTCGCAGCTTGACCTTTGGTGCTCGGTCATCGAGATCAAGATATAGATCGTGCACTGCACTGCGCATGGGAGCCAGATTGGCACCATGGCCGTTCAATACATAGATGAACTGAAACTTCTGTCGATGTAGTGATCGAAGAATGTCCTCAAACAGTTGAGCAAATGCTCGCGCCGTCACCGAAACCGTACCGGCAAAGTTCATATTGAATTGAGCTGGTGTGTAACAAAGAGTCGGCGCAACCAGCATTGTGGATTCTGTGGCTGCCCGTTCAGAAATAGTGGTAACGCAAAGCGCGTCTGTGCCGATCAGGCCAATGGGCCCGTGTTGCTCTAGGGAGCCGGTTGGCAGAACGATGCCCGAACACTCTTCGAGATAATCGGCAACTTCGCGACTGGTTGCGGTTTCAAGTTTCAAGTTATCTTGCTCTCTTGTTTAGAGTCAATCCAGGCCGCTACCGTAGCCCGGTTGTTATCAACCACCTGTTGAATGACTTGGTCTTAATACAGAGCAGACTACCATGCCTGAAGTTTTGCTGGAAGTTCGATTGCTTTTCCCAGTGCTGCGGACAAGTCCTGGGCCATGAACAGTGTTGTCGGATGGGCGCAATCGGTAAGACACAACTGCTCTGCCCACAGATTGGGTGCTGGATCCACCAAGTTGGCCAGCCGTGAGAGGCAGTTTGTTAGAACTGACACCGCAGGGTCGACTCGATTGGCGTCCGTCTCACCGATAAATCCAAACAGAACTCTTAGCGCGGGCTCAAGACGAGTATCGTGATACCGAACTTTCACACAATAAGTGCTTAAGGGATGCGTGTAAAAAACATCAAAGACATGTTAAATTTGCCGTCGGTGGCCGGCCAGAAATAAAAAAGCCCGCATGGCGGGCTCTTTTACATATTTTCAAACGAAGCGGCGAAGTCCTATAGTCCCCACTTGGCGCTCAGTTTGTCAAAAAGCCCACGAGCTTTTTGAAGGCTTATCCAGTGGTTGACATAGTTGATCCAGACCTGATCTGCCTGTGGCAAAAGGATCGCGAGCGGTGTACGAGCTCTTGCGTGACCTACTGGCACGATCATCATCTGGGGATATTTGCCAATAAGTTTATAGGCTGCAATGTTTGATGTGATGTGTACGTCAGCCCGGCCTGATAATACTTCTGAGAAGTCAGTTGCGGGTGCTTCGACGATTGCATGCTTAGCTTTGGGAAAGAACGACTTTACATATTGCTCTTGGGTGGTGCCGAGGATTGCGGCCACAGTGACACCTTCCTGGTTGATATCTTCCCAGCCGTTAAACCGGTCAGCGTTCTTTTTAAGTATCAGCGGTAACTGACCAACATCAACATAAGACATCGAGTAACCCGCAACTTTTGCGCGCTTGGGGTTAACGGAAGCTGACCCGGTCATGTGGTACTTGCCGGATGTGACGCCAGCAACCAGTGTTTTCCATTCGGTCGGAACGTACTCAATTTTGACGCCAAGATCTGCTGCCAATGCGGTGCTGACATCGATATCAAAACCCTTATACGAATTGTCAGCAGGGTCGCGCATCGTCATGGGGTCCCAATCCCCCGTGGTGCCAACTTTCAGGACGCCTTCTTTGAGTATAGTGTTGAGTAGTGAGTCTTGAGCTTGTGCCGTTTGCATTGCGGCCAAACCGATGAGGCAGGCCAGGAACAAAACGTATCGTTTAAACAATTTCATTGTTGTCTCCTTGGGTGAATCTATATAGGTACGTCTAGTTCGTAATTTACCATGAGGTGGAGGGCAGAAATTGTTTACATCGTTGTTCTACGGCTCGTGCTCTGTCCTGGTGGCTCAGGTGACCACTGTCAAGAATTGTAGCTGCAATTTTGCGACCAAATACCCGGCGCTGTGACGCGTCCAATGTGATAGGATAGACGGTGTCCTGGGTGTAGGTTGACACCCACCCTTTATAACCCCGAGGGGGCTGAGGCGGATCATTGCCCTGCGCCACGTTACGGACATGCTCCCTTAAGAGTTGTCTTAAACGAGCGACGCCGCCGTCGGAGCTTGCCAGGTTCTCATCGGCGTGGATCGCGATCGGACGTTGCGAAACCTGCGCTTCAAAATCACCCGGCTGTTGCTGGCGTTCATGGTAAGGGCGCTCATCTTCGGTTTGACCGATAAAGTCGATGCTTTCTTTACCGACCAGAGATCGGTCACCCTGATTCCGCGGATCGGTCTCGGAGCTGAAATACCGCCAGCCAATGGTACGGGTTGCAAAGTTGTCGATCGGCACCATCCAGCGCAGAATGGCGATACGCTGAAAGTATTTTTCGGTTTCAGCCTCTTCCCAGATCGCGCCGGTCTGATTAGCGTTAGGCAGGATAGACTCGACCGTTCGTGCCCAGGTGTATTCGCCGACCTGTCGAGTCTGAATGTTGATCATCCCAGCGGAACTCGTCTCATATTCAATGATCTGGTCTACACCCGAGGCCACACCAAACTGCACACCGCTCGAATGGGTATGCAGATGGAGTACATGAATCGGGTCTTGGGTGTTTTCATAGACCTGCAGCCAGTTGCACGGTGTGGTCAGAGAAAACGGGATCTTTTCCACACCAGGAAGATGTTGTGTATCGTACTCGGGGAAATCAGGTCGTTTGTCCGGTGGGCCCATGTAGGTAAACAAGATGCCGTCTTTTTCCGTCACCGGATAGGCACCTTGGACCACTTGTCTGCAGATTGGGCTGTCGAGTCGCTCGGAACCTGCTCGGATCAGCGTGCCGTCAATGTCGTAGTGCCAGCCGTGATAGCAGCAAATGATCCCGCGCTCCGCGACAATGCCGTACTCCAATGACGCACCTCGATGGGCGCAATGTTTGTGCAGCAGTCCAACGCTGTTAGATTTGTCTCGAAACA
The DNA here is from genome assembly GCA_022450155.1 of Gammaproteobacteria bacterium. NCBI lineage: Bacteria > Pseudomonadati > Pseudomonadota > Gammaproteobacteria > Gammaproteobacteria bacterium. The sequence continues at coordinate 43,379 of JAKUQR010000025.1, forward strand.
GGACCAGTTCTTCACCCAGTATCTTGACCACCAGTGGCAGGTCACCCAGTTCGCTGGACATCGCAACCGGTTGCCAGAATCGTCGCAGGTACTCCCCGCCGGCTGTACCGTGATCGACATGGGTCAGTTCCTCGTCCTCACTTGCTTGTGATTGATGGACATAGCCCTGGAAGCCAGCAGGTCGTTCAGTTGGTTGGTTCATGGCAGATGTAGCATCGCATCATCTCGATAGAATGTTTAACCCACAGCCATCAGTTGGAGCCTGAGTTGACGGTAGATTAAAAGGTCGCCTCGATCCGGTCAAGAACCGGGTGTATTGCGATGGACCCAGCGTTCACCGTTCTGATCTTCGAGTGTTTCTTTCTTCC
>JAKUQR010000026.1 GCA_022450155.1 Gammaproteobacteria bacterium
CCCTGGCGTTGCTACGACTGATCTCATCGCGGGGTGAGATCGAACTGCTCGGCCGCCCGCTTCAGGGATTGCGCCAACGGTCCCTGAAACCACTGCGTCGCCAGATGCAGGTCGTGTTTCAGGATCCTTTTGGCAGTCTCAGCCCACGTCTTTCAGTGGGTCAGATCAACGCCGAAGGTCTGGTTGCACACGAAATCGGTAACGAAAAAGAACAACAGGAAAACGTCATCCAGGTACTTGAGGAAGTGGGCCTTGATCCCGGCACCCGACACCGTTATCCCCATGAATTCTCCGGTGGCCAGCGCCAGAGGATTGCACTGGCCCGAGCGATGATCATGCAGCCTGAGGTGCTGGTGTTGGACGAGCCAACATCAGCACTGGACCGCTCGGTACAGGCACAGATGATCAATCTGTTACAAAAATTACAGCACGACCATGCGTTGGCCTACTTATTTATTAGCCACGACTTAAAGGTAATTCGTGCCTTGAGTGACCAGATCATCGTGATGCGGCAAGGTAAAGTCGTGGAACAAGGGGACGCAGAAACAATCCTTGATAACCCAACACACCCCTATACCCAGGCCTTGATGTCAGCAGCCTTCGATCTGACGGTCTCTGATACCAGTGTGGTGTCACAATAGTGAAGGTCTAAACCATCAACCGAAAAACGCCTGTGAACTCAGTTGAGTTCCCGGTCGACTGATCTTGTCCAGGTCCTGGAATAGGTTTTCTCTTCGTGCTCGAATACTTCCATTTCTGCTGTGAAGTGGAACTGCGCCGGTGTTGAAGTCAAACCGGAGCGTGTCTCAGTACGCACATCAAGGTCTGCATCGGGTCGCCGAAACCGCATCGTCCAATGCAGATCTAGTCGTGCTGAAGTCGGGTCGTCATCACGGATTGAGCAGTACTGTCTAGATACGGAACCGTGCTCCCAGCCCAGTTCGGTCAAGCGCAGCATGCCAGTGTCGGCAATAACAGTCAGCCTGGTCTCGGCCAACACATCATCCCGCTCGACCCGCCTGACATGACTCGGGGGCTCTAGCACTTCAGCACTCTGGGGTGACGCACTTTCCGCAGGCTCAAAAGGCCGCAGTGTTTCATCAGTTTTTCTAAGTACGCGAACAGGCAGTTCGAGATGGCTGCTGCGTAATTCCAATGTCAGCGCCACCGGTTCCGGCGACGGCCAGAACTGTGGCCACATCGTGTTCGAAAGGGCGATGCGAATGGTGTGTCCGACTGGAAACACCTGGGCAATGTCGTTTAGTTGCAATCGGATATCGTACGTGTCTCCGGGCACCAGAGGTTCCGGAAGTTCGTGACTGTCACGATGAGTCAGGTTCAGTACACCATAGGTCACCCGTGTGGAAGTGCCGTCAGGCGCAACGTCATTTAATCGGGCAACAATAAAAGCATTCGGCTGATCTGCGCTTAAACGCAATCGAAGTACTGGCGCACCGAGTATTTCCACAGCATCCGTCAAGACTTCAGTTTCTAACACCACACAACAGTCATCCTCTTCTCGCTGATCTCCAGGCAAATCCGGGTCCAGTCCAAATGCGCACCACTCACCCTGGTGAGTGCCCATGGCGTGTGGCGTGTGAATGGCAACGTCTATTTCCTCACTCCCTGCTTCCGCTCTCAATCCTCGTTCTGTGAAGTACAGCTTTTGCCAGTTGATGTGGTCGCTGGGCCACGTCGGTTCAGCAACCCAGCGACCCTGCCGAACTTCGTAGTAGGATGCCGGTACAGCGCTATCCTGCATCCAGGCCCGGTATTGAGGCTCATCCATAATTCCGGTGTCTATATCTTTGAGCCAGTGATCCCACCAGCGCAGCGTCTCCTGCAGGAAGCCGATACGCGGACCTGGCAACCCAAAATGAGGATGCTTGTGTGCCCAAGGGCCAACCAGGCCTTTGCGCGGACAACTCAACCTTTCGAGCAGTCGTGGTACCGCATTGGAATAGCCATCCGCCCAACCGCCAACAGCGTAAACAGCGCATTCAATGTCCGCATAGTTTTCACACACCGACCCATGTTGCCAGAACGCATCCCGCGTCTGGTGCGAGAGCCATTTCATCGACCACGGATTGTTGGCCTCAAGCCGTGCCATCCACAGATCCCGCCAAGTGTCTCCGACGATGGCCGGATCAGGCGGCCGCGAATTGAACGCAAACATCGTAGCGCCCCACGACATGGTGTCGTTGAGCATAACGCCACCCATGTAATGGATATCATCCGCATAGCGATCATCCGTGGAGGCGATAGTAACGATAGCTTTCAACGAAGGTGGCCGACGGGCTGCAATCTGGAGCCCATTGAATCCACCCCAAGAAATCCCAACAATACCAGTTGCGCCGGTACACCAGGGCTGCTTGGTTATCCAGTCGAGCACCTCAAGGGCGTCGTCCTGTTCGGTCTTCAGGTATTCATCTTCCAGAATACCTTCGGAATCTCCGGCACCCCGCATGTCGACCCGTACACACGCATAGCCGTGCCCCGCGTAGTAGGGATGGGTCAGCGCATCGCGTTCTGAAGTGCCATCGCGTTTTCGATAAGGCAGAAATTCGAATATTGCCGGCACTGGATCTGTCTCAGCATCTTCCGGCAACCAAATTCGAGCAGCAAGCCGGATACCTTCCGCCAAAGGTATAAACGTGTTTTCAATTTCCCGGACTTGCCTTGGAAAGTTCGTAATGATTTTGATGTCGTTCTCTTTCATCTGGATTGGGTGCTCAATCTAAAAGGCCGCGTTATCCGCGAATCATAGTTGAGCGCATCTTCATTCGTGTGCCCAGGTAGCGATAATCTCCTGCAGCTGTTCCAGACCATCTGTCAGGGCCGCAGGCCCCGGCTGAAGAATCTGCGCTGACTTGATTTCGTAGATGTCGCCATTTTGCACCGCAGGTATAGCATCCCAGCCTTCGCGTGCCGCTACTTTTTCAGGACGGAACTTCTTGCCGCACCACGATCCGATAATGATTTCCGGCGCTCGCCCGATGACCTCATCAGGATCAGCAATGATCCGGCTCTTGCCGTCCGGACAGACAGCGAGTTCTGGAAAAATATCATCTCCACCGGCAATGGTGATCAGTTCTGAGACCCAGCGGATACCGGAGATCTGCGGGTCATCCCATTCTTCGAAATAAACCTTGGGCCGTCGGGACCGGCCAGCCGCTTGGGCCAGATTGCGATCAATATTGTTTTCGTATGCCCCCACCAGTTCATCCGCGCGCTTGGCAGCACCCACCATTCCCCCCAGTGTCCGGATCATCGACAGGATCTCTTGAACCGAGCGGTGATTAAATACCAGCACCGTGATGCCGCAACGGATAAGCTCAGCAGCGATGTCAGCCTGAAGATCTGAAAACCCGAGAACAAGATCCGGCTCGAGCGCGAGTATCCGATCGATTTTGGCGCTGGTGAACGCCGAGACCTTGGGTTTTTCTTTTCGGGCCCGTGGTGGTCGTACGGTAAATCCGGATATTCCGACAATTCGATCTTCTTCGCCCAACAGGTAAAGTGTCTCCGTAGACTCTTCCGTCAGACACACGATCCGTTCCGGATAATTACCCTTCATCAGTCTTTCATTTCGCACAATGTTAAAATCACCCAAGGAAGACGTGCAGTTCTTTGTTCCTTTCAAGACGTTAATACCCGGCCAATGCCCTCAATGATATCGCGTCCGCGCCGTTCCGCCCTGTTTATGCCGGGCGACAACTCTCGAGCCCAGCAGAAAGCAACCGGGTTGCCGGCCGATGTCATTATCCTGGACTTGGAAGATGCCGTTTCGCCCGCAAACAAGGAATCAGCCCGACAGCAGGTCCAGTCGACGCTTGAACAGACAGACTACGGCCAGCGTGAAGTGGTTGTGCGTGTCAATCGCCTGGAGACCCAGCACTGCAAAGAAGATCTCACAGCTCTGGCATCCAATCCACCCGATGCCATACTGTTGCCCAAGGTGGAGTCCGCCGACGAGCTGTTTACAGCGACCGTTGCCTTAAACGCTCTGGGTGCTCCCTCGGACCTCGCGCTGTGGGCCATGATTGAAACACCTCTGGGCATTCAGCACATTGAGGAGATCGCTACCGCGACACCCCGTCTGGCGTGTGTTGTTGCCGGTACTGCTGACCTTGCCAGCGCGCTGCGGATCACGCACAGCAGTGCCCAGCTGGGTCTACAGTATGCGTTGTCGCGTCTTGTGCTGGCGGCCCGGGCATCCCACATCGACGCCATTGATGGCGTGTTCTTTAACCTGCAGGACAGCGACGGCCTGCGACACAGCTGCGAGACGGGCCGCCAGCTGGGATTTGACGGCAAGAGCCTGATTCATCCGAATCAGATCGAAACAGCCAATACTGTTTTCTCGCCTGACCCTGAATCCATCGCCCACGCCCGCAAGGTGGTTGCAGCGTGGTCCAAGCTCGATGTTCGCGAACAGGGTGTGTTGGTGGTCGATGATCAGCTGATTGAGGCGCTGCATGTGCGCGATGCCGAGCGATTGGTCGAGCTGAGCGGCACGATAGACGCCATGGATCAAGACCCACAGGCAAGCTGAATTAAGATGACCAGCACCCGCAGAGCATTCCTGGGATACACCGCACTGGCCGGTGCCACAGTGTTCGCGTCAGCTGCCGGTATGCGTGGTCTTCGCTTCCCAAGCCTTCAGCTTGAACCTGCGGCAACACCCCGATGGGCCAAACACAGCGCCCTTGGCTTCCGCGCTGATAGCCAAGGTGCCTTCTACCAACGCGAAGACGCCCGTCAACTGGTGTTTCGGGCCTATGTACCGGAACCAGTCGTACAGGTGCACGGTGCGTTTGAACTCAAAATGGGCAACGTACATCCCCAGGCACGCCTGAACATAGAAGGCGACGGAAAGGTATCGGAAGAACGCATCGACGGTTTGTTCAGGCGGGTAACTGGCAACAGCGGCAAGAGCGCGCTGACCCTGCGCTGGGTCTTCCCCAAGCAGGTTCATTATCGCTTTACGGCCATTGGTGATACCGGCGGTGACCTGGAACTCGCCTGGGTACTCAGACGCTCACAACAGCTGGGTGCTGATTTTATGCTGCACCTCGGCGATTACTACTACCAGCCGGTTGATACCGAACGAACAACCCTTCACCTGGAAAAATCGCCGTTGCCGGTCTTCTCAGCCATCGGCAATCACGACTTCCACAACCCATTCGGCGGTCCCGACCCGCAGGATTTCATTCAGCAGATTGGCCCGCGAAACAGCACGTTCACGCTGGGGAACATCCAGTTCATCAATCTGGACACTGCAGTCGACCACCTGCCCGTATCAGCCGGTAAGCGCGGTCAGCTGCTCCAACACATCCAGCCCCTGGCCACCAACCCGGATGTGGGTGACTACGTGGTGTTCGCCCACCGCCCGATCACCGACCCACGACCGGTCAAGACCCGGCCAAGCGATCATAGTGTGGAAGGCCTTCGAGAAGATGACTGGCTGTATCAACAGCTTGTCCAACGCGGTGTAAGGCACATCATCAACGGACACATTCATATCTCGACCGAATTCGACGACCGGCACATTCGTACTTATATTTCCGGCCAAGGACTTGCCCACGCCGACATCATTGGCCGGCGCCTGCAAGCCCGGATTCTCGTGGGCAATGTTGAGCCGGGAATACCAGTAACCTATCAGTGGGCCGATCTCAATATGCCGTTTGAGGCACACTGTAACGAGCGTCTACACAAGATTTTGGGTAGCGATGATTATGCTGACCAGCTTGAACCATTAAAAGCTGCCTGTACGGCGGCTGACGCCTGAAAATCGGCGAGGTCGCAAAAACAAAGTCAATCTTTTCAGATTTATGTGCGTTGTATAAACACGGAGCTACCGCCGAGTTTGTCCGAATCATTACAATAGACCGTTCCACGAATAACTTTACACATTCAACTCAGCATCATGTTCACCCGTCTTGACCCGAACCACAAGCATGTTTCGCGCCGCTCCAGCGTCTATGCCCGCAATGTCGTCGCTGCTTCACAACCGCTCGCAGCCCAGGCCGGTGTTCAGATACTGCGAAACGGTGGAAACGCAGTCGATGCCGCGATTGCCACCGCCATCACGCTCACCGTGGTTGAACCCACGATGAACGGCATTGGCGGTGATGCTTTCGTCATTGTCAGTGATGATCACGGCATCCATGGATTCAATGGCAGTGGCCGATCACCTGCAGCCTGGACACCTGAACGGTTCGCCGGCCACGACAGCATGCCTGAACATGGTTGGGATACCGTCACCGTTCCCGGTGCAGTAGACACCTGGGCACAACTCTCGGATCGCTTCGGCCAGCTGCCATTTGAAAAACTCTTTGATTCAGCTATTAACTACGCCGCTCATGGCTTTGCCGTTTCACCGGTCGTCGCGGCGGGTTGGGATCGGGCGGCAGAAGAATTTGGTTATCTTGACGGTTTCAGGACTATTTTCATGCCCAACGGGCGTGCGCCCACTGCGGGTGAGGCCTTCCAAAGCGAGATCATGGCAAACACACTGGGCGAGATTGCCGACAGTCGAGGAGAGAGTTTTTACCGGGGCCGACTGGCCTCACGGATCGTGGCCGACGCCACCCGCTTCGATGGTGCGCTCACCGAACAAGATCTTGCTGAGCACCGGGGATTCTGGACCGATTGTATCCAGCAGGATTTCCATGGGCTGACGGTACACGAGATCCCGCCCAACGGTCAGGGTATTGCTGCTCTCGTCGCACTGGGTATTCTTGAGCGTTTGAACATCGATTCCTACGCGACCGATTCCGCCGACAGCGTGCACTTGCAGATCGAAGCGATGAAAGCGGCATTTGCTGAGACACACTGTCACGTTTCAGATCGCGACACCATGCTAGTCACCGTAGACCAGCTGCTGGATCCAACAACGCTTCAGCGTCGCGCTGACGACATCAGCCTGACTCACGCAGCGTCTCCCGTCGCTGCCGTAAAACCCGATCATGGCACCGTCTACCTTGCGACCGCTGATGGAGACGGCATGATGGTGTCCTGGATACAGTCAAACTACCACGGCTTTGGTTCGGGAATCGTTGTGCCCGACATTGGTGTCAGTCTGCAGAACCGGGGACGGGGCTTTTCACTGCAGGCAGGCCACCCGAACGAAGTCGGCGGCGGCAAGCGGCCCTTTCACACCATCATTCCGGCTTTTGTTTCGCAGCAGGGTGCGCCTTTGATGGCATTCGGCGTGATGGGTGGGCATCATCAGCCCCAAGGGCACACCCAAGTGATGATCAAGCTGTTTTGCCAGGGTACTTCGCCTCAGCAGGCCCTGGATGCGCCGCGCTGGCATGTCAACGAAGACTTTTCGGTGTGTCTCGAACCCGCGCTGGCACACTTGCGCGAGGAACTGGCACAGCGGGGCCATATCTTCAAAGAGGGCAAGATCGGTGCGTTCGGCGGCGGCCAGATCATTCTGAAAGATGGCAACGGATATATTGCCGGTTCAGATCCCCGTAAGGATGGGCAAGCAGCCGGTTTCTAGATAAGGCCGGCTGAAAATTCGGTTGCCATGGGTTACCACGAACGACGTCAGCAGTTGGCTGATACGCTGAAACAGCAAACCGCTGGCAGCGTTCGCCTCGACAAAACCACATCGAACGTTTTTCGGGATCGCCCTACCACACAAGCGCAACGTCTGCTGGACGTCAGCCAGTTCAATCACGTGCTGAACGTCGACCCGCAGAACAGCCTGATTGAAACGGAAGGAATGACCACCTATGAAGCGCTGGTTGACCGGTCACTATCACACGGGGTGATGCCAGCCGTTGTACCCCAGCTGAAGTCGATTACGATCGGCGGGGCTGTATCCGGCATCGGTATCGAGTCGTCATCTTTCCGCTACGGACTACCGCATGAAAGTATCGGTGAGATGGATGTCCTGTTGGGCAGCGGCGAAGTCGTGACCTGCACACCGGATAACGAACACCGTGACCTCTTCTACGGGCTGGCAAACTCGTACGGCACCTTGGGCTACATCCTTCGTCTGACCGTACTGGCTATACCGGTTAAGCCTTACGTCCAACTCACACACATACGGTTCACAGATGTTGGTGCGTTGTTCGATGCGGTCAGAACCTGGGCCGAGCGCGCCATTGATTTTATGGATGGCACGGTATTCCAGCCGGGAGAACATTATCTGACAATTGGTCGATTTGTAGACGATGCCCCCTATACCAGTGACTACACGTGGATGGACATTTACTATCGATCCATACCAACGCGCAGCGAGGACTATCTTACCGTTCGGGATTACCTGTGGCGCTGGGACACCGATTGGTTCTGGTGCTCGAAAAATCTTTACGTTCAGAACCGACTGATGCGGCGCCTGCTCGGCCGTGAGCGGCTCAATTCGATCACCTACCAGAAAGTTATGCGATGGAACACACGCTGGGGGATTACCCGTAGGTTGGGGCACCTGTCAGGGCAACACCGCGAATCAGTGATCCAGGACATCGATGTGCCTATTGATCGAGCGGCCGAGTTTCTGGATTTTTTCCATCATGAAATCGGCATGCGCCCAGTCTGGATCTGCCCGATCAGACATCCCGTGCAAGACGAGCACTACCCTTTATTTCCGATGGCCGCTGAGTCCATGTATGTGAACTTCGGTTTTTGGGGCGGTGTCAAAACCAAACAGGAAATGCCCATCGGCCATTTCAACCGCCTGATCGAACAGAAAGTCACCGAACTCGGTGGAATCAAATCTCTGTATTCAGATGCCTATTTTGATCAAGCTGAGTTCTGGTCCATCTACGACGGTGACAGCTATGCCGCACTTAAAGCCAAATACGATCCGGATGGCCGTTTAAAGAACCTGTATCAGAAGTGTGTACTGAGACAATAGGCACGTGACGTACAGCACTCGTTTCCGCACAAATCTTTCATCCACGATAAAATGCGGGCATAGTCGTCAGCGTCTTTTGTACAGCACTTTTGGAAAACCCTTAAATGGATGAAAAACTGATTCTTTACCTCCGGGACTATTGCGGCTACTGCGCGATGGTGCAGGAGGTGATCTCAGAGCTCACCGTGGAAGTTGAACAGCGCAACATCTGGGAGAACGACAGCTGGCAGAACGAACTCATTGCTGGCCAGGGCAGCTCCACCGTTCCCGTGTTGTGCCGCATGACTGCGGTAGGCGAGACCCACTGGCTGCCTGAGTCAGACGCCATCATTCGATACCTCATACAGACTTACGATTAGGAGCTGAGCCTATGGACCGTGTCATCCTCGGTGCAACCGGATTAAATGTGTCGACCCTTGCACTGGGAACCATGACGTTCGGTGATCCGGTCGACGCAGACACATCCTTCGACCTTCTCGACCTGGCTGTGGAGCAGGGTATCAATTTTCTTGATACCGCGAACACTTACAACGCTGGCCTGTCGGAGGAAATTATCGGGCAATGGCTCAAGGCACGGGGTCATCGAGAGCAACTGGTGATTGCTAGCAAGGTCCGCAACCCCGTTGGCGACGACCCCGACTCGGTCGGGTTGTCCCCAAGAGTCATCCTGCAGCAGCTCGAGAATTCCCTTAAGCGCCTCAACACCGACTATCTCGACATCTATTTTCTGCACCAGCCCGACGACGACACACCGATCGAAACCACCTGGCGCTGCCTCGATGCGATTGTGGCATCAGGCAGGGTCCGTTGCCTGGGGCTTTCTAATTTTGCCGCCTGGCAGTGTGCACAAACCGTACACCTTGCCAATAACCGTGGCTGGGCACCACCGACGGTCACCCAGGCGCTGTACAACGTAATCTCCCGGGCGGTTGAAACCGAGCTGCTGCCAATGGTGAATGCTTACGGTCTGGGCACCTGCATGTATAACCCGCTCGCCGGTGGTCTGCTCACCGGAAAACATGGCGTAGGCGAAGAAGCGAATCCACAAACCAGGCTGGCCTACAACACCAACTATAGAGCACGCTATTGGAACGACCGCCAGCGCACAGCCGCGCACCAGCTCTGCGCGATTGCCCGGAAGGCCGGCCGCAGTCCAGTCGAGCTGGCACTGCGGTTCATGCTGGATCACCCCACGGTTGATGTCACCCTGATCGGCGCGACATCGATAGCGCAGCTGCAGGATAACCTTGCCGCTGTTCAGGCCGCCCCTTTGTCGAACGACGAACAGCAGGCCTGTCAGTCGGCCTGGGTGGAACTCCAGGGTCCCGTTCCCCGCTACAACCGCGGCAGCGGTGGTGGTAGAACCTGATCTGACCGAGTACTTAGAATCTGCCCAGGAGCGCCGGCAGCTATGCCATTGTCATGTGGGCACAGAATCGGCAGCAGCTATAAACCTTCCCCATCTAGTGACAAGTATATTAAGATAATCGCCACAATTTTATGATTTTCCGAGACTTTTAGAATTCGAAACCGCTCTCCTTTGCGGGCACTTATGAAATTCATGTTCACGTGATGAGGATAAGACAATGGCTGACAGTGTGAAATTCAATCTGGATGAGAATGAGATACCCAAGTCCTGGTACAACATCGTCTCCGACCTGCCCGAACCACCGGCGCCGGTTATACACCCGGGTACGGGCCAACCTATCGGTCCCGATGACCTGGCGCCGCTGTTCACAATGGCGGTCATCATGCAGGAAGTCAGTGCGGAGCGGCAGATCGATATTCCAGAACCCGTCCGGGACATTTACCGGCAGTGGCGTCCAAGTCCACTGTATCGCGCCTACCGACTGGAAGCGGCACTCGATACGCCGGCGAGGATCTACTACAAATACGAAGGTGTGAGCCCAGCCGGCAGTCACAAACCCAACACTGCCGTGGCCCAGGCGTTTTACTGCCGCGAAGAAGGTGTTAAGCGAATTTCAACCGAGACCGGTGCCGGCCAGTGGGGATCTGCGCTGGCGCTGGCGGGCTCTTTCTTCGGTCTTGAGATCCAGGTTTTCATGGTCCGTGTGAGTTATGACCAGAAGCCCTATCGACGGGCCTTCATGGAGACTTTTGGTGCCACCTGTCATCCCAGCCCCAGTAACTTAACTGAAGTGGGTAAAAAGATCCTGGCTGAGAATCCTGACACCACCGGCAGCCTGGGTATCGCCATCAGTGAGGCCGTCGAGGTCGCAGCCCAGCGGGACGACACCAAGTATTCTCTCGGCAGCGTCCTGAACCACGTGCTGCTGCACCAGACTGTAGTTGGACAGGAAGCGATCCGTCAGATGGAACTGGCTGATGATTACCCAGACGTTATTGTTGGCTGTACTGGCGGGGGCAGTAACTTTGCCGGCTTGTCGTTCCCGTTTATCGGGCGCAAGCTGCGCGGCGAGCAGGACGTGCGGGTAGTCGCGGTGGAACCCGCCAACTGCCCCAGTCTGACCAAAGGCAAGTACGCCTACGACTTCGGCGACACGGGCCAGATGACACCCCTGGTCAAGATGCACACCCTGGGATCATCGTTCGTCCCGCCGAGCTCTCATGCGGGTGGCCTGCGCTATCACGGTATGGCACCGCTGGTCAGTCAGCTGGTGGATCTCGGCCAAGTAGAGCCGACAGCCTACTCGCAGACTGAATGCTTCGAAGCTGGTGTGACATTTGCCAAGGCAGAAGGCATTCTGCCGGCGCCTGAGGCTAACCATGCGGTCAAAGGAGCGCTGGTCGAGGCTATGCGGTGCAAGGAAGAAGGTGAGTCCCAGGCAATCCTGTTCAACCTTTGTGGTCACGGCCACTTCGACATGCAGGCCTATATGGATTACTCGGCGGGTAAACTTGAAGACCACCCATACGACGAATCCGAGGTCGCCATGGCCCTGGCTGGTCTGCCGTCGGTGGCTTGACAGAGCGCTGACCATGATGACTGTCAGCGGTCTGACTGGCTTGCCCAGTTGCCCCTGCTGATTTAGACTAGCCAAGGTGGGAGGCAACGCTATTCAACTGATTTTGTTAAGGTTCTTTAACCCGTCATTCACATTCTCTGGAGGCGCATAAATGGCATACCTGCTCGATGTACTGTTCCGCTACGCCCATATTGTCTTTGGTGTAGCCTGGATCGGCTTGCTGTACTACTTCAATTTTGTACAGACCGAATACGTCAAAGAAGCTGACGATGGTGCCAAAGCGGACGTCATGGCCAAACTCGCCCCTCGGGCGCTGTGGTGGTTCCGCTGGGCGGCCCTGTTCACCTTTCTGACCGGTCTCATAATGCTGTGGTGGGTATCAAGCCAACAACGCTTCAATCTTGGTATCGCGCTGGGGGCATTGATGGGCACCATAATGATGCTGAATGTGTGGGGAATCATCTGGCCGAACCAGAAAATCATGATTGGACTTGCCGAAGGCGACAAGGCGGTCGCTGGGCCGAAGGCAGCCCTGGCATCCCGGACCAATACACTGCTTTCACTGCCAATGCTCTATTTCATGGTCGCATCAGTCCATGGATTTGCCGCGAGCGGAGGTGCGTGGGCCTCAGTGAGCATCACGGCACTGATAATCGGGCTCGTCATCATTGTCGCGATAGAAGCAAACGCGATATGGGGCAAAATGCTGGGGCTGATTCAGTCAGTCAGTGGGGTGATCACCTCCAGCATCATTCTCGCCATTATTATGGCGGGTATCGTGAACTACATGTAGCGACCAACAAGGTTTTACACCAAGAGGGCGCAGCAGCGCCCTCTTTTTTTGACTGCTACTTAATGGTTTGAACAACAGCACCACAGATCTTATCGCCGCGTACAGCTGATGAACCAGGCAAAACCCCGCAACAGTCGATAAAGTTCCGGCAATTGACTCAGCCGGATTACACTGTCGCCATGGCTGAGAAAACGGGTAATGCACAGGTAATTCGGTATACCCTGCACTGACATCTGACTGGAGAGCCGGCGCGATTCCCCTGGCGGGATCACGCGGTCGCCTCGGCCATGCAGCAAAAACACCGGTGTTTTGGAATTCACGAAATTCAAGTTGACCCGGTAACCGGACCAGTCATCGCCGAATGCCCGGATCACTTTCTGAAGAAACCTCTGGCGCTGACCGGAATCACTCAACAGCTGCCACAGCCTTTCCTGCTCTGTATCAGTCTTGTCCAGCAATGAGCGCAAATTCCAGCCCTCGTCTTCCTTGGCGTTGTTGCGGATGCAGCGCTCCAGATGCCGATGAAACGCTTCATTTTCGACTTCGACTTCACTGTAATAACTGCGGACCATTAACATCCGCCCATACGGGTCTGCGCGATTTGCATTAACCAGAAAGTCACTCACCCGTTCAACATCATAGTAACCCCCGATCAGACACAGCGCTGAGATTCGAGGTCCCAGCGTCGCACTATTGGCGGCACGCAGGGCAAAAACGCCCGAAAACGACACCGCCATCAGTGCGAAATGGCGCGTGGGTACCAGATCCTTGTTACCGGTTAACTGCTCCAGTGTGGACTGCACCTCGCTCGGCTGGGCCCGTTCAATCCGCAGGTCCCTGATACTCGGCAGTTCCGGCACCAGCACTTGCAAACCGGTGGTGGTCAGTGCGACAGCCAGTTGCCTGACCCTGGGGTCTTCACGGCCGAGTACGGACATACCGTGAATAAACACCACGGTGCCCAGCACCGGCCCAGGTGGCATGTACCGGTCGACCAGAATATCTGCACACTGATGCTCAGATAGATTGTCTGGACGCGCTATGGGGCCCTGCTGAAAACGGCGCAACAATCGCGCAGTGGCGATCCAGCTGGCAGGCCCTGGCCGTGGCGGATATGACAGCACGCCAAGTTGCGCCGGTTTCATCGCAACAGCAATGTCCGGCGTAGAAAATTACCGACCGATGCTGTCAGCGGGTACATCACAATTAAAGACCTGGTCGTCCGGTCCCGAGACAAGCGACCGCTGCATGATCACAGAGTCTATCCATCGATCCAGCTTCCAGCCCACCTGTTCCAGTGTACCCACGGATCGAAAACCGGCCTTCTCGTGCAGACGGATCGATGCGTTGTGGCTGGAATCACCGATGATAGCGATCATCTGCCGTTTGCCCAGATCCTGACACCGGTGGATCAGTTCTGTCAGCAGGGCACGGCCCAATCCCTGTCGATGTTTATCGCGCGCCACATAGACCGAATCCTCGACCGTGTGACTGTAAGCGGATCGGCTACGATAAGAACAAGCATAAGCATAGCCCACAATTTCACCGTCAAGTTCAGCAACCAAGTAAGGCAGGCCCGTGTCTGCAATATGCCGCCAGCGGATAGTCATCTCCTCCACATCCGGGGGCGTGATTTCAAATGTTGCCGTGTACTCCCGCACTTCGATCGCATAGATGGACTGAATCGAGGCAAGATCTTTCACCTGTGCAGTTCGAATCACGGGCTTGGTCATGTCGCGGTGCAGTAATAAAGCAATTAATGGCTGGAGTGGATTGAAAAAAATGGCCGGCAAACGCCGGCCACAGTGTCTCACATCCTCCCCTCGTGAATCTGATTTAGCGATTCAACCCAATAATGGTGCGATCACCAGCGAGACGATTGCCATCACATTGATCAGGATGTTCATAGACGGTCCGGAGGTGTCTTTAAACGGATCACCGACGGTGTCGCCCACGACCACGGCTTTATGCACTTCCGAGCCTTTCCCGCCCAGATTGCCTTTCTCGACAAATTTCTTTGCATTGTCCCAAGCACCACCCGCATTGGCCATGGTCAGCGCCAACAGGACACACCCCAGCAAGGCACCGCCGAGCATACCGCCCAGCGCCTCAGGCCCGAGCAAAAAGCCCACCACCACTGGCCCACCCACAGCCAGCACACCGGGTGCGATCATCCGCTTCAGGGCCGCTGTGGTGGCAATTTCGATACACCGGTTGGAATCCGGTTCTGCAGTACCTTCCATCAGTCCTGGGATTTCTTTGAACTGCCGCCGGATCTCGTGGATCATCTCGAACGCCGCATCACCCACCGCCGTCATCGTCATGCTGCTCACCAGAAACGGGAATATACCGCCGAGAAACATGCCGGCAAGCACGGTCGGATCGTTAATCTCCAATGTGAAATCGGGTACGTGGTGAGCAACGGTTTCGATATAAGCCGAAATAATGGCCAGCGCCGCTAGGGCGGCAGCCCCGATTGCGAAACCCTTGCCAATAGCCGCCGTTGTGTTGCCGAGCTCATCCAGCTTGTCGGTGATCTCACGGACGTCTTCCCCCAACCCGGCCATCTCGGCGATGCCGCCGGCGTTGTCCGCGACAGGACCATAAGCGTCGATGGCCATGGTGATACCCACCGTCGCCAGCATACCCACCGCAGAAATCCCGACACCATAAAGGCCTGACAAGTGACTCGAAATCAGAATAATGGCACACAACGTAAGCACCGGTACTGTGACCGACTGCATACCGATGGCGAGACCACTGATCATCACCGTGGCTGGACCGGTCTTACCTGAATTTGCGATCTTCTGTACGGGTTTACCGGCGGTATAGTATTCCGTGACCAAGCCGATCACGATTCCGCCGAGGGCGCCAACCAGTACCGACAGCCAGATGTTGATGCTGACATCCACGTAGTAGGTCAATGCAAGTGCAGCGAGAATAAAAATCACTGTACTGCCGATAGTGCCCATTCTCAGCGCCGCATCCGGTGATTTTCCAGAGGAACTTTTGACCAGTTGTATGCCGATAAGCGAACAGACGATTCCGACCGAAGACAGCGCCAGTGGCAGAAACATCAGCTTGTTTTGATCGCCAGCGGCCAGCGCACTGATCACTTCGGGTGAAAGTGTTGCCGCGATTGCAATCGTCGCGATCATGGCGCCGCAGTAAGACTCAAAAATGTCTGAGCCCATACCCGCCACATCACCGACGTTATCGCCAACATTATCGGCAATAACGCCTGGATTTCGGGGATCGTCTTCTGGTATTCCGGCTTCTATCTTGCCAACGAGGTCAGCACCGATATCTGCACTCTTGGTGAAGATACCGCCACCGACCCTGGCAAACAGCGCGACTGAAGAGGCCCCCATGCCGAAACCATGGATCACGTGTGCGGTTTCGGGATCACCCCCAAAATAAAGATACAGAATGCCCAGACCCAGCAGACCCATCGCCGCAACGGTCAGACCCATGATCGAGCCGCCGTAAAAGGCAACGGTCAAGGCAGCGGAAGCACCACTTTCGGCAGCAGCCGTTGTGGTGCGCACATTCGCCCGGGTGGCTGTAAACATACCAATGTATCCGGCCAACGCAGAACAGACTGCGCCAACGAGAAATGCCACCATCGAGCGCCAACCGAGATCTGAAATCAGAATCAGTACCGCGACCACTGCGACAAAGATCGCCAGATAAGAATATTCGCGGCGCATAAACGCCAGCGCACCGTGGTGGATCATATCTCCGATTTCGGTAACCTTGCCGGTACCCGGTGAGTATCGGAGCACCGCTCGATAAATACCGAACGCCGCAATTAGACCGATGAGTCCAAGCACAATGGGGATAAAAGCAACAGAAGACATTGCAACTCCTTTGAATTATTGGGGGAATCGACCCATGGACTGGGCCTACTGTGGGCGAAAGCGCAGATTTTACCACGCAGGATGGGGAAATCTAGCGCGTGCGCCTCTACCGCCACTGCGAATTCGATCGCGCAGTGATTATTTTTGTGTCAGCTTCCGCGCTTGCGTCGCCGCGCCCGTGGATGGGCTCGGTCGTACACTTTGGCTAGATGCTGGAAATCCAGATGGGTATACACCTGCGTGGTGGAAATATCGGCGTGGCCGAGCAGTTCCTGGACCGCCCGCAGGTCGCTGCTCGACTCAAGCAGGTGGCTGGCAAATGAATGACGCAGCATATGGGGATAAACATTGCGCCCAAGGCCCTGTATGCGTGCCCAGTACTGTACGCGACCCTGAATGGCACGCGCACTCAGACGACCGTTACCGGCCTTCTTGCGGCGGCCCAAGCCGATGAACACAGCTTGTTCCCCATCAGCTACGTAACCGGCCCTGCGCTCAACCCATAACGCAATCGCCGCCAAGGCTTTCTGGCCTATAGGCACCACCCGGTCTTTAGAACCCTTGCCCGTCACTCTGACCAGTCGCTCACTGCGGTTGATATCGGTGAGATCCAGGCCAGTCAATTCAGACAACCGGAGCCCAGATGAATAGAAAAGTTCGAGTATCGCTCGGTCACGAAAGGCAATATCACCGCCAGACGTGTCGATCTCCAGCAACTGTTTTGCCTGATCCGCGCTGAGCGTACGTGGCAGAGGTTTCTCCGTTTTGGGCGCACTCACGCCAACAAAAGGATTGCTCGATCGACGCTGTTCACTGTACAGGCGATCTTTGGATACCCGACTTTCGTTCATCAAGTAGTAGTAGAACTGTCGTGCCGCCGACAGAGCCCGCTCTATCGACCGACCGGACAGATCCGAGCGATGCAGGAATACCGGAAAGGCACGCGCCTGCACGAATGTCAATTGGCGAAAGTCGGCCAGCCCTTGTTTTTCTACAAAAGCAATCAGTTTTGACAAATCACGCCGGTAACTGTTGACCGTGTGTCCGGATAGTCGCCGTTCGTATTGAAGGTGGTCAAGAAAGGAAGAAATGGGTTCTGCTGATTCAGGCATCAGCTCAGCCTGTGGCTGGATTCACGTCGGCGGTGAACCGTGTTGGCATTTCGAGCATAGTCTGACTCACGTGGCAGTGAGTTCGATTTCCCCGCGGTATACGGTGGTCGCTGAACCACGCAGCCAGAGATCGTCGCGACCGGACCAGCTGACCTCAACCGCACCCCCGGGCAACTCGACCTCAACGGTATCGTCCACTAACCCCTGTTGACGACATACGGCCGTGGCGGCACCCGCGCCACTGCCACAAGCCTGTGTCTCGCCAACGCCTCGCTCCCACACGCGCAGCTTCAGATGCCGGCGATCACAGACCTGAACGAATCCCACATTGGCTTTCTGCGGAAAAGCAGGATGGCACTCGATTGCCGGTCCAAGACGTTCGACGGGGGCACAGCTGATGTCATCGACCGACAGCACCGCATGCGGATTGCCGATGGATGCGATGTAGATCCTGACCTGTTCTTCCCCAATGCGAAGAACATAATCCTCTTCGCAGGTCGGCGAATCGAAGGGCACGGCGGCAGGATCAAACAATGGCGTTCCCATGTTGACCGATACCTGTCCGTCGTCCTCGAGAACCAGTTCGAGCTGCGCGGTAGATGTCTGAACAACAAGGCGATGTTTGTCCGTCCATCCGTTTTCTGTCAGGTAACGGGCGAAACAACGTGCGCCATTGCCGCATTGACCCACTTCTGTGCCATCTGCATTGAAAATTCGCATGAAAAAATCAACCGAATTGTCGCCGGGTGAGGCGACAATGACCTGGTCACACCCGATACCGACGTGACGGTCAGCCAGATGGCGGATGATGTCAGGCTCCAGCGGCAATTGTGTGCTGATGTTGTCCAGCATCACAAAATCGTTGCCGAGAGACTGCATCTTGGTGAATGCTGCTGCAGCCAAATTCCCTCCAGATTCAATCCTGCGAGCGATCAGGTAACACGATTATAGGGGAGCGCGCGTATCAGGCGCCGCACGATCAGACCACTAACGTCTGTCTTTCAGTTCCGGGCAGACATTGATCCAGTCATAGCTGGTATCGCCCACGGCCAGAAACCAAGGATTTAAGACAGTCGGTTTATTGTATTGCAACTCGTTCCCCGCACAGTCCATCAGACGACCACCGGCCTCGTTGAGAATACAATGCGATGCGCCAGTGTCCCATTCGGATGTTGGTCCCAGTCTAGGATAGACATCAGCGACACCTTCGGCGACCAGACATACCTTCAGGGCGCTGCCCATGCTCACGGTTTCAACTTCCTGTCCACTTTGTGCCCGCAGCGAATCGCGGAACTGATCCACTTCCGCGCCGGAATGGGATCGACTGGCCACCATTCGGACCGCACCATCTAGATAGGGTCTGATTGTGATCGGTTCGGCAGCAGCGTCTTCTACCTGACGCCAGGCACCACCGCCGGTGACCGCAAAATGCGTCATCCGCCTGACCGGCGTGTGAACCACGCCCAGAATGGGAACACCGTCCTCAATCAGTGCGATGTTGACAGTGAATTCACCATTACGCCTGATAAACTCTTTTGTACCATCGAGCGGGTCTACAAGCCAGAACCGTAACCAGTCTGCCCGCTGCTGGTAACTAATTTCAGCAGATTCTTCCGACAGTAGCGGCGTTCCGGGCAGAAGCGGAGCCAGCTGCTCACTGATCAAGTCATGAGCACGATGGTCCGCCACAGTAACGGGTGAACCGTCTGCTTTCTCAATTACCTCGTAGGCCTGGTCATAAATCTCGAGAATCACCTGACCCGCTTGCGAGGCGACCTCACATACCGCAACCGATAACGAGTCACTGATCATTTTTCTGACCGTACATGGTCGTCGACAAGATAGGTCGCCAGCAGACTGCGTGCATCGGTAAAATCATCCCTGCCTCTCAACTGATCCAATTGCAGTAACGGCCAGCTCATGGTTTCGAGCGGTTCCGGTTCATCTCCTGGCAGTGGATCCGGATAAAGTCCCTGGGCCAGAAAAATCATGGTCCGGTAATTCGAATAAGCCGGCGTTAAACCAACCGCGGCCAACTCCACGATCTCGCGCGCTGCATAGCCGATCTCCTCCCGCATCTCCCGCAGGGCAGCATCGCGTGGGCTTTCGCCCGCGTCTATCCGACCCTTTACGAATCCCAGCTCGTAACGCTCACAGCCGACCGCATACTCGCGGAGCAGAAGCAAATGTTGTGCGTCCGGCATCGGAATCACAAGAACAGAACCACTGCCGTCGCCCATGAACCGCTCAAACTGGGCGTAGTGTCCGTTACCGAACTTCAGGTCGACCGCTTCGATGTGGAACAGCCGGGTCCGTGCGATGGTGCGGACATCGAGAACCTGGGGCAGGTCGTTCATAAAATTGATCCAGGGGGAAATCGTGGCTGACCGGTTACCTTCAGCTTAACCCACTCAGGCGCTTTGCGGCATTTAAGTCTAAGCGCATATGGCTCATCACCGTTAGAATTGGACGCATCTGCAACATCAGCCGATGTCCCTACCGGACTGATCACGCTGCTCTGACTGGACCCGTAAACCGATGTTGAACTGGGCACATATAGATTCGGTACTTCTGGATCTCGACGGCACGCTGCTCGACCTGCACTATGACAACTATTTCTGGAGAGAGTTTGTCCCTGCACGCTACGCCCAGAATCGTAGCCTGAGCCTGACTGACGCCAAAGCAAAGCTGTTGCCGCGCATGCTCGAACTGCAGGGAACACTGGAATGGTACTGCGTCGATTTCTGGAGCCGAGAACTGGACCTGGATATCCTCGCACTAAAAACTGAACTCCGGCATCTGATCAAACTGCGGCCCGGTGCCAGATCTTTCCTGTCCTATTTGCAGACCCGACCCCAGCGCGTGATACTGGCAACCAACGCCCATCTGAAGTCCGTAGAGCTCAAGTTCCAGCAAACCGGACTGGCACCGCTGTTTGACCGGGTGATCACATCGCATGAACTGGGTCATCCCAAGGAGGAGCAGGCATTCTGGCGAAAACTTCAATTGCTGGAAGCATTTGATCCCAGACGCACACTGTTTATCGACGACAATCTGCTGGTGCTTGAAGCTGCCGCTTGCTACGGCATCGGCCATCTGCTTGCAGTATCTCGACCCGACCTGACTCAACCTTCGCGGAACCTGCCGGGTGGTTTGACAGGCCTTGATCACTTTGACGATCTGCTACCGCCGAGGATTGTCCCCAAGTAATATTTTGAAAGCATCCACCGCCTCAATCAGTCTGGCATTTAAGCGCATGCTGGATGCTAAAGGGTACGTGCCAGACGAACATCAAGACACAGCACTTGTACACTTTGATCGTTTAGCCCATGAATTGGCCGGATCAGACTTCCTCGGTGCTGACGGTCCACTTACCCGCATCCAGCGCCTCCTACGGCTGACATCCCGGAAAAGCCCCGCCGGCATATACCTGTGGGGCAAAGTGGGTCGAGGGAAAACGATGATGATGGATGTCCTTTTTGACACGGTGCCGGGTAAGCGGAAACGACGGGTCCATTTTCACCGGTTCATGCTGGAACTCCATCGGCGTTTGAACCTATTGCAGCAACAGCGAGACCCTCTCATGCAGGTGAGCCGTGAAATCGGACAGGACGTTGCACTTCTGTGCTTGGATGAGTTCTTCGTCTCTGATATCGGCGATGCCATGGTGCTCAACCAGTTGCTGCAGGGCCTCGCAAACAACGGCGTCACGCTGGTGTTCACATCGAATACTAAACCCGATCAGCTGTACAAAGACGGATTTCAACGCGACCGGTTTCTGCCGGCGATTGATCTGATTAAAGACCGCACTGTCGTTGTGCACCTTGACGGCAGCACCGATTATCGACTTGAACTGCTGGACAGATCGGATGTCTACCTGACTCCAGACGATGCGACCGCACAGAGCCAAATGCAATCGCTGTTTACACACATCGTGTCGACGATACCGGTAACAGCGGGTGCGATCACTATAAACGGTCGCCGTATCCAGAGCCACGCTCACGGCGAAGGCGTGATCTGGTTTAAATTCAGCGCGTTGTGCGAAGGGCCGCGGTCCAAGGTCGACTACACAGAACTGTCTCGTTCCTACCACACGATCCTGATTTCCGGGATCCCCCAGCTCAACGACAGCCAGGATGGTATTGTCCGGCGGTTTATAGAGCTGATTGACGAACTCTACGACCGCCGGGTCAAGGTGATTGTGTCAGCCAACAGCTGTCCTGAAGACCTTTACAGCGGTAAACGGTTGTCTGCGCCTTTTAATCGAACCATCAGCCGCTTAAACGCATTCCAGAGCGAAGAATACCTCTCGCTGTCCCATAGACCCTGATCATTGCTGGCCGGACTCATAACCGTCGTTAGACTCCGACAAAAACTGCGCAATCCAGCAGTGAAACGCGTGAACACTGGGTTCGTACACGGGCGAATAACGGCCAGCCCGGGCCAGTGACGACGACAGGCCCCGCTGCTGGGTCTCGATAACGGAAATATCTTCAGCCAGGCCGGCTTCCATTCGACGCTCATAGGCACGCAGCTTGGTCGCGAAATCTGCTTGCTCGACTGAGGCCTGCGGGAAACAGACGGTCATATTGACCCGGGTTAACGCCGGCTTGAGCGGTATCGCCTCGAATATCCAGACGGCATCAATAGACGCCGCGAAGGTCAGATTTGGGTAAACCCAACTGTACCGAGTACCCAGTAAGTTGCGTCCCGATAATCCCGGCAAGGGCGGCAAAGGCCCAGTCCCGTCGTCTACCTTGCCCGTGCTGCTGACACCCCGGTGTTCCCCGAACTGGGTACTGAAATTGCCTGCGACCTTATCCAGAGGATCTGGTGATGCGTAATAGACTGAAAAAGTACCCGGATGAACCTTTTGCAGATGGTAATACTCGTTGAACACCTCAAGGAAGATTTTCCAGTTGCAACGCACCTCGAACTCTCTGGTCGATGCGGTAATCAGGTCGCCCAATCGCCAAGGGCGATGTACCGCCTCAAAATCGCCGAGCCAGGTGTCAATTGGGGGTGCTGTACCGTCCACATTGACAAAGGCAAACCCAGCGCGTGACGCCGCCGGCACTGAAACTAACCCATAGTCGGCGTTACAGAAATCAACTGCAGCGTCCATCCGCGGGGCCGTCAGCAGCGCGCCATCAAGCCCGTAAGTCCACGCATGGAACGGACAAATGATCCGTTTACAGCGCCCCCGGCCGGGCGGCAACAGCCGCATGCCTCGATGTCGGCAGGTGTTCGCAAAAGCCCGGAGCTGGTGCGATGAATCCAGCAGCAGCACCAGCGGGGTACCGCCAACGTCGAGTGCGAGGTAATCGCCCGGCACGACGAGATCGTCGAGCCGCCCGACGCTGACCCAACCGCCTCGAAATCCCCGATCCATCTCCTGCTCAAAAATCTCCACGTCGAAGTAGCACACCGGCGGCAGGGATTCCGCCGCCTCGACCGGTCTTAACACCTTCTCTAAATCTGTCTTTTTCAGCACCTGACCCCCGGGGTATGGCCCCACAATCGGCCTCACAGCGGGTTATCTACATTCCAGCACAATGAGCGAACTTCAGTACAAACAGTGTATCCGTTGTCTGGATCAGTCGTCGGTCAGTACAAATCCAGGGGATCTACATCGACCGACCAGCGGACGGTCCGTGCCAGTTTCAAGCGCTCCAACTCCGCAAGCCAGTCTTCCAGAAACCGGTGTAAACGGTTACGACCCCGTCCTGAGACCAGCAGCTGAGCCCGAAACCGACCCGCTCGCCGTTCCATGGGCGAGGGTACGGGATCCATCACCTGGATGTCGCCAGCCTGCTCAGCCTCTAGCCAGCTCCTCGCCCGGGCCTGGGCGGCCTGCAGAAAGCTAAGGGGGGCAGCCTGTCGAGGGGATTCGGCACGGAGCAGGACAAACCGCGCATAAGGCGGGTAACCGGCTGCCTTGCGCTCGGCGAGACAGGCAGTGGCGAAACCGTCAAAGTCGTGAGACGCGAGTCGGACATAAGCCGCGTCATCTGGATAGAGCGTCTGGACCAACACAGTGCCACGAAGTTTCCCGCGGCCGGCGCGCCCAGCAACTTGGGTTAACTGCTGAACCAGCCGTTCTGACGCCCGGAAATCAAAGCTGTAAAGCCCCCTATCGGTATTTAACGCACACACCAGAGTCACTGCGGCGAAGTGATGCCCCTTGGACAACATCTGCGTGCCGACCACGATATCCGCCTCACGCTGACGAATTGTCTCTAATACCTGCTCAACCTGTCCGGGGCCCGCCATGCTGTCGCTGTCCACCCGGATAACTCGGGCTTTCGGAAAACGCTCAATCAGGGCAGCTTCGACACGCTGGGTGCCCTCGCCGAGGTGATACAGGCCTGGCTCACCACAATTCGGGCATAGGGACGGTGCAGGTTGCGATGCACCACAATGGTGGCAACGCAGCACACCGCTACCCACGTGAAGCGTAAGGCCCGCATCACAACGCAGACACTGCCCTTTCCACCGACATTTAAGACACAACACCACCGGCGCGAAGCCCCGGCGATTGACATAAATAATGCTCTGTTCACCCCGGTTTAGGCGCGTTTCGATCGCATCCAGGACGGCTGTGGAAAGACCGTTTTGGAGGGTTGTCCGTGCAATATCCACCAGCTTCACGTCGGGCATGACGGCACCACCGACCCGCTGTGGCAATAACACCCGGCTATAACGCCCTTTACGGACGTTTTCCAGCGTTTCCAAGGACGGAGTCGCCGAACCCAGTACGACGGGAATTTTTTCGATTTGTGCCCGTTTAACGGCTACATCCCGCGCGTGGTAGCGAAATCCGTCCTGCTGCTTAAACGATGGGTCATGCTCCTCGTCCACAATAATCAGGCCCGGGTGCAAACAGGGCGTAAAAACGGCCGAGCGGGTTCCCAAAATCACGTCAGCCAGCCCCTGCCGCGCAGCCCACCAGCCGCGGTGCCGGGTGGGCCCGCTGAGACCCGAGTGCAAAACGACCAGCTTGCCCGCGAGGCCCTGGCTAAATCGCGCCACCAGCTGCGGTGTCAACGCGATTTCGGGTACCAGGACCAGAACCTGCGTGTTACGGGCTATGGCTTCTCGAGCAATACTTAAATAGACCTCGGTTTTGCCCGAACCGGTGACACCGTGCAAAAGAAAAGCTGCATAGCGGCCGAGCTGGGCAACCACCTGAGCACTGGATTCCGACTGCGCCGGGGTCAGATGCTGATCATTCGTCTGATGGGCTTGCACCACTGTGGTGCTGTCATCAAACGCGCTGCTCACCCAACCACGTGCTTCCAGCCGTCGCAGCGCACTCAATACCCTGGGATTGCGTGACCGCAGCGTCGCTTCCGGCACACCTATCGATTCAGCATCTGCCAGTTCTGCCAGCACTTGTCGCTGAATGACAGCACGCTCAGACAGCGTCGCCCTACTGCAGCCACCCTCGGACGTGATAAACCAGTGACGCGGCAGAGTCGGACGCAGATTGCCGCCTCGACGCAGTGCAACTGGCAGCGCTGTGTGCAGCACTTCACCGACGGGGTGGTGATAGTAGGTTGACGCCCAGCGCAACAGTTGGAACAGCGGTTCGGAGAACACCGGTTCAACATCCAACACTTGCGTCACCGCCTTTAATTTAGAAATGGGTACCTCTGCGCGTGCCACCTGACCACAGACTATACCCACGACGGTCCGTTTCTGTAACGGCACTCTGACGCGGACACCGGTTCGAATCACGTCGGCGTCTTCTGCCAGGGCGTAATCAAAAACACGCCGCAGGGGTAACGGCAAGGCAACACGAAGTGCACCGCTGTGTTTCATTGCAGCATTAACCGTTTGTGTAATGACAAGTTTGCATTAGTCGCTAAAGTTTCTGTCGACTCGCACCAACACGAGATAAACAATTGACTCACATAAACGTTTCCGGGTTGTACACAATTGCTGTGGATAACTCTGTGTACAAATACTCCGCCGTGTCTCAATTTGGCACACAATCGATGGTTAATTACAAATTGATCAAAAAATAAGCAGTTAAATCTTTCTTCAAATTCAACACGTTACCGGCATCCTGGCGCCAGATCACACGCGCGGCTGCCGCAGTTATCGAACCCGACGGCGGACCGGCTGGATGTGCATAAAGCAGTCTTCAAACGGTTATGACGCATACACAACTACACTCGAATCATCTTTTATGATCAATAATTTAGCCGCCGGACTTCGCAACACTTAACAATTTTTTCAACCCGGTTAAACTGTAAAAAACAACGCATCAAGTGTAACGCGCACAACACGTAACGGACACACTGTTAAACACTGCAACACCGCTGAACGTTCACTGATTCACAGTCGTCTCCGACCCACCCGAACAACAGCTAACAACCGAAAAACCGGCGCGTCATCAACACTGCGTGTTGAACGTTATCATTCCAAATTACAAAGCAGCGTTGGCTTTTTCAATGCAAACAATCACGCCGGCCTTTTGAGCTTTATGATTCTGCCAAAATCAACGTACTCACCAGCACCTAATCGTCCGACTGGGTGAATTCGATCTGCATGGATCTGTCTTCTGCCTTTAGGATCGCGGCCAACCACCTCATCATCCAAATAAATCCCCTGACGCGCCCCAGGATCATCGAGGTGGTGTTGCCCCCGATGTTGTGGTTCTCTCATGAAGCGTACGGACAAACACCACCCTCGCGTCTTTAAGGCGCGGCAGCCGTGAACCCGCCAAAGGGAATGTTGTCAGCCCCAAGTGTGCAACCTCCGATTCGCCCGCAGACAGTGTTGCGGACGAGGCGTTCAGATCTTCCAACTGGGCTACACTGGCAATGTGAATCAGAAAATCCTGGCGTTGCTTGACGTTTTCACGAGTATCCTTTGGACGCCCGTCTGATCTTAGACCCGTAGAGATCATCACCAATGGTGGTTCGCTCGAGACGGTGTTGAAAAATGAATAGGGCGCAAGGTTAAAGACTGCCATTGGCATTCTCGCTGAGCACCCAGGTGATCGGGCGCGGAATAACGGTTTGGGTCAGGGTGACATAGATTTGCAGAGGGTCCAGTTGGGCGATATCGACGCACATCATGCGCTGCTCCAGTTTGTGGCTGTAGCCGGTTAAATCGGCTTTTTCACGCGGCAATCCCCCGACTTATGCCATAATTCGCGTCCTTTTTGTCCGTATTTTGGGCACTGCAGTCCCTATCGACGTCACCAAGAGCACCCCCCAAACCATGCCTTCACTCAAAATCGGGATCCCCAAAGGTAGCCTGGAACAGGCCACAATCGATCTGTTTGAGCGTGCTGGCTGGCACATCGGCGCCAGGTCACGCAATTACTTCCCCAGCATCGACGATAACGACCTGTCCTGCGCCCTGGTTCGATCGCAGGAAATGCCGCTCTATGTTGCCAATGGGGCCCTGGATCTGGGGCTAACCGGCCTGGACTGGATTCTTGACACGGGTGCTGACGTGGTCGAGGTCTGCGATCTGGTGTACTCCAAAAGTTCGGACAGCCCGTGCCGATGGGTACTGGTGGTACCGGAGAACTCGCCCATACAGACTATTGAAGATCTGCAAGGCTGCACAGTAGCGACAGAACTGGTGAATTTCACCCGCAAATACCTGTCCGATTTGGGCATCGAGTGTGAGGTCGAATTTTCGTGGGGCGCGACCGAGGCCAAAGCCGTAGAAGGGCTGGTCGATGCTGTGGTTGAGATTACTGAGACCGGCAGCACCATCCGCGCGCACGGCCTTCGGATCGTCTGCGATCTGCTACTCACGCACACCCGCTTGATCAGCAACGCCAATGTCCTGGCCGACCCCTGGAAGAAAAAGAAAATTGACCAGATTTCCCTGCTGCTGCAGGCCTCACTGGAGGCCCACCGCAAGGTCGCACTGAAGATGAATGCACCCAAAGACAAGCTGGCATCAGTGATGGCTCTGCTGCCGAGCCTGCAGTCCCCAACCATCAGTGAACTGTCAGATACCGACTGGGTGGCACTGGAAACGGTGGTCGACAGTAATTTGGTTCGGGACCTTGTTCCGCAGCTGCGCGACGCCGGTGCACAAGGCATTCTCGAATACGCCCTGCGCAAAATCGTTTAACTCAACTGGCTAACGATCAGCGAGACTTTGTAGCAACGGCAAAATCGATTCCTTTAGTGCCTTGCGGTCGAGCGGACCGATGTGCTTGTACCGAATAATGCCTTCTGAATCAATGACAAAGGTTTCTGGCACACCGTAAACACCCCAGTCGATTCCCACCCGGCCATTGGCATCCACCGGTACGCTCACGTAGGGATTCCCCCATTGCTGAAGCCAGGCGAGGGCATCCTGACGGGAATCCTTGTAGTTGAGCCCGACGATGTCGACCATTCCGGTCGCAGCGATCTCATTGAGAAGCGGGTGCTCAGCACGACACGAAACACACCAGGAGGCCCAAATATTAAGCAGCCACACTTTCCCGTGCATATCGCTGACTGAGGTGCGCGCTTCCGTATCGAGTAGCCGGGGCAGCTTAAACGTCGGTGCGGGCTTGCCCACCAGTGGTGAGGGCACCTCGCGCGGGTCAAGTTTGAGTCCGATTGCGAGAAAAATCCCAACAATCACGAATATGACCAGCGGCAGCCCAAAGCGCCAGGTTCTAACCACCCTGGTAGGTTCCCAGCTCCGCAGTCAGTACCCTTATCCGGTCGAGAATCTTGGGATGACCAAAGTCTCTGCCGCCTTCTGCCGAATAGCGGATATGACTCAGGCCATCGAGCACAAAGGTAGTCGGTAGCACACGCACCCCCCAGTGACGCGAGACAATCATGTTGTCGTCCAGCAACACCTCAAAACTGATGGCAGGCCGGGTTTGCCTGAGAAATTCACCGATGACCGACGCATCTTCCCCCACATTGATGGCCACGATTTCAAAAGAATCCCGGGGTAGCGTGTCCCAAACAATCTGTAATGCTGAAAGCTCCTGCCGGCAGGGACCACACCAGGTCGCCCAGAAATTAACCAACACCACTTTGCCTTGAAATTCATTCAGTCGCCGGTGTGCGCCAGCCCTGTCCAGAAGGTCGAACGTGGGCGCCAGCGGCTGATCATGGTGGTCACGCAGGTCAGTTCGTAATTCACCCGCTTCGGCAGTACACCCTGCCACAAACACCAGCAGCAACAGGGCTCTGTGCACCATCTGCTAGGATCTGAATCGTTATTGACGACTCAGTTTGCGGCCGACTCCGCAGCCTGATTGGACATCTCGACCAGTTCAACGGCGGGTACATAGCCCGGTATCACTGTCCCGTCCTCAAGCACGATGGTCGGCGTCCCTCGAACCCCGACCAGTTTGGCGGCTTCCAGGTGGCGGCCAATCTGGGTTTGACAGGTTTTTGCTTCGATGGCCAGCCCCATTTTTGCGTCTGTCATCGCCTGCTGCGGATTGTCCGCACACCAGACGGACACCAGGGTCTCAAACGATGGGGAGTTAAGCCCGGCCCGCGGATACCCCAGATAGCGCACTTTTACCCCACCGGCGATCGTCTGGTCGATTTCCTGGTGCAGTTTGATACAGTACCCACAACTCGTGTCTGTAAATACGGTGACCGTGCTTTTCACATCCTGCGGGGCAAAAACTACCATGCCGGCTTCGTCTAGATCTTCAATCACTTTACGCCGGCCCAAGCGGCGGGCATCTTCTGTCAGATTGAGGTTTTGGTCGATATCGATCAGATCCCCGTACAGCAAATACCGTCCATCGGCCGACAGATAGACCACGCGCGTCCCAAAAATCGCCTGGTAGAAACCGGCAACCGGTGCCGGTTCGACCCGGTCCGGTTTAGTATTGGGCAACAGGCTGGCGGCAACGCTCAGTACCACAGGCGGTATGTCATCGGCTTGGGCGAAGACGCAAAAACACATCGACAACGCAAGCGAGTGTGTCAGAAATCGCATGAATTTGAGTCTGAGGAGCACCATCGGGTTCATTGTTACGCGGTATACGGCGCCATATTGTACTGAAAACCGAGGCCGGGAGAGACCACTCCAATCAACCGCTGTCCCCGGAGAGCTTCTCAATGATGTAACCGCCCGATTTTTCGTCGTGCGCAAGCTGCAGTAAGCCCCGGGATTCGGCTTCTTCGAGCAAGCTTCCAAATGTCCTGAAGCCATGATAGCGCTCACTGAACCCGGGTTGACGGCGTTTTAGGGTCTGTTTCACCATTGAACCCCATACTTTCCCGCTGTCGCCACGTTCTTCAAACAAATCTTCCAGCGTCGACATCACCATATCGACCGCCTCCTGCTGGCGCTTGTCATCCTCACTCATGGTTTTCTTCTTTGCACCGGCTCGGCTGCGGGTTTTCTTGCGGGCCGTCGTGGATACGCTGGGTCGTATCAGATCATCGTAGAAAATGAATTCATCACAGTTGGCCGTTAGCAGATCGGAGGTCGAATTTTTGACCCCCAGCCCGACTACGTACTTGTTGTTTTCGCGCAACTTACTGACCAGTGGAGAGAAATCGGAATCCCCGCTGATCACAACAAAAGTATCCACGTGGGCCTTGGTGTAACACAGATCTAGGGCATCAACGACCATCCGAATATCCGCAGAGTTCTTACCCGACTGGTGAAGGTGTGGGATATCAATCAGCTCGAAGGCGGCCTCATGCATCGACTTCTTGTATTCGGCGTAACGGCTCCAGTCACAATAGGCTTTCTTGACCACAATGTTGCCTTTGAGCAACAGTCGCTCCAGCACTGGTTTGAACTCAAACCGCTTGTGTTTTGTGTCACGTACACCGAGGGCAACATTCTCAAAATCACAGAAAATCGCCATGTTCTGGGTGTTTGGCTCTGTACGCATAGTCGGATGATTCCCAATGGTCTCGGGGTTAAGGCTTAATCTACCCAGCGAGACCGGGTAAGGGGTGGTCGAGCGTTCAGTTTAACCGCGTCAACGGCCTCCGGCCAGCAAACACATCCGGTCTGTTTATCTCATGATGAACGGATTTGCGGGGCTGGTCTGCTGCGCAATCCAGACCGATTTGACCTGCATATACTGTTTGATGGCTTCAAGCCCGCTCTCTCGACCGATGCCGCTGCGTTTGTAGCCCCCAAAGGGCGAGGTGAAACTGACCGCCCGGTAGGTATTCACCCACACCGTGCCCACGCGCAGTTTCTCCGACATACGGATCGCGCGACCTATATCCTGCGTCCACACACCGGCCGCCAGCCCGAAGTCGACGTCGTTACCAATCGAGATGGCGTCTTCTTCCGTGTCGAACGGAATGACGGCCAGTAGGGGACCAAATACTTCTTCCTGTGCAATGCGCATTTTATTGTTTACATCGGTAAAAATCGTCGGCTCGACAAACTGACCCCCTTTGGCCTCCGGGCCGGTGTAAGCCTTACCGCCTAACACACATTTGGCACCTTCTTGTTTCGCGATCTCAATATAGTCGAGTATTTTCTGGTACTGGGGAGGTGTAGTGACAGGGCCAACGTGTGTGTCGGTCGACATCGGATCACCGATCTGCGCCGTTTTCGCGACTTCAATCAAGCGCTCCACAAACTGGTCGTGTATGGAACGCTGCAGCAACAGCCTGGAGCCTGCGATACAGGTCTGTCCCGTCGCCGCAAAGATACCGGAGATGGCGCCCATCACAGCCGACTCGATGTCGGCATCTTCAAACACAATATTGGGGGATTTCCCGCCCAATTCCAGAGTCACGTGCTTGAAGGTCGATGCCGCTATCTCATTTATTTTCTGTCCCGTGCGGTCTGACCCGGTGAATGCAATTTTGGCAACATCCGGGTGGGCAACCAATTCGGCACCCACGACCTGACCAAAACCACTCACCGTGTTGACAACCCCCGGCGGGATACCCGCTTCCTCGATCAGGTTCATGAATTCCAGGGTGGAAGCGGACGTGAACTCCGAAGGTTTTATAACGGCCGTATTACCGGCAGCCAACGCAACCGAAAGCTTCCATGACAACAACAGCAGCGGTGAATTCCAGGCCGTGATCATCGCCACGACACCCAGCGGTTCGTAACGCGTGAAGTTGAATATCCCGGCTTTGTCGGTCGGAATAACTGCGCCCTCCACTTTGTCGGCCAAACCACCGTAATACCGATACCATTGCGACATGTACTGGGTCTGTGCTGCCATCTCGGCGATCAGCTTACCGTTGTCTCTGACCTCGATCTCACCGAGGCGCTGGGCGTCGCGTTCAATGAGATCTGCCAGTTTGTAAAGCAGTCGACCCCGCTCCGTAGGCTTTACATCGGCCCATCCCGATTCAAATGCATTTTTTGCTGACGCCACCGCACGGTCGACATCTGCCGCGTTGCCTTTGGCGATCTTCGCCCACACGTCTCCGGTATAGGGGTTAACGGAATCGAACCAGTCCCCTGACGCGGGGTCTACCCACTGACCGCCGATATAATGCTGATAACGCTCCACTGCACACCTCCTATGGGATTGAACACCCGAGAGTTTACCCAAGCGGACTGGCCCTGGGCCAGTGAAACGACTCAAGACGGCTTGAGCTTCACCGTCTTGACACGATAACGCAACCGACCCCGTTCAAGCAGATTGGCGAGCTCTGGCGTTGCCTGGAGATAGGCTCGCAGATCTGCACTCTGAGCAGTAAACGGCAACAGACCCACGATCACGTTCTCAATTGCAGGTGCCGTAAATTCAAACATGCTCAAAAAACGATCACCACGATTCAATGCTCGAGAAAATCCCGACAAGACCAATTCGGCGCGATCCGCAAAATTGATACTCAAGACACCGTCGTCTGTCAAACATCGTTGAAGCTTACGCAGCCAGGCACTGTCGAATCGGACGCTACGCTCGGGCACACCATTGCCGCCACCAAACAGATCGTCGATAACCAGATCAAATCCAGGACCCCGGTAACGGGCCACATAATCCCCAGCATCGGCAAGCAAAAGTTGTGCCATCTCTGGTGTGACGCCAAAGTGTTCCCGTGCCACGCGCAGGTGAATCGGATTGTTGTCTACGCCCACGATTTCGATCGGATCAAACAATCGCTTGAGCTGACGGATGACCGTCCCGGCGCCCGTCCCCAGCAGCAGTATTCGCCGCGGCGACCTGGCTGGACGAAACAGCGCCGGTAGCCAAAGCAGATCCCAGACACTGCCGGTGACAGGGCAGCGCTCGCTGTACTGGCTGTGCAGCACACCGTTGCTGTAGAACCGCAGACTCGACCCTGCTGCTCTGACCTCGTAGCGGGTGTCGTCTGTGGCATAAGTCCACACTATTGCCATATGGCGCTCCCGGGACCTACGGTCGGCGACAGCGCAGGCTCCTTTTTATGATCGTGTCATCACACCAGTGTAACCTTCATCGGGCAAGGTCCGCCGTCAGCAGGTGACCTCTTCTCCGGCTCGTTGTTACGCCACGTCAAGCGCCTGAGACCCAAGCAAGTTGAGTTACACTCGCAGTGGAAACGGTGACCCAATTCAAAGATTCTGTATAAATCTTATTTCCCCCGCCCATGAACGACACGCTATTTTCGTTGTCCGGCCACACGGCGATGGTAACAGGCGCTTCCAGTGGCCTGGGTCGAACATTTGCATCGGTACTTGCAGCTGCCGGTGCCTCGGTCGTGTTGACGGGTCGGCGGATGGAACTGCTGGAACAGGCGTGCGCCGAGATCACCTCGCAAGGTGGCGAGGCCATGGCTGTGAACATGGACGTGACAGACGAAAAAACGGTCACGCAGAGCTTTGATGAAGCAGAGCGCAATTGCGGGTGCATCGACATTCTGGTCAATAACTCGGGTATCGCGCACGGAGAGTCTGCACTTGAGATCGCGTCAAGTGACTGGGACCGCGTGATCGACACCAATTTAAGAGGTGCCTGGCGAGTGGCCCGCGAATCAGGCGAGCGACTCGTGAAGGCAGGAAAACCGGGCAGCATCATCAACATTGCATCCATTCTCGGTTTTCGCGTGATCAAGGGTGTCGCACCCTATGCCATCTCCAAAGCCGGTCTGGTTCAGATGACCCGCTCTCTTGCCCTGGAGTGGTCGCGCTATGCTATTCGGGTCAATGCCATCGCCCCTGGTTTTTTCAATACCGATATGAACCGGGAATTCTTTAAATCCGAAGCTGGTTTGAGCATGCAGAAACGCATCCCAATGCGAAGAGTGGGCGATCCCGACGAACTCGCCGGGGCGTTGTTGCTGCTCGCCTCGGATGCATCTTCTTACATGACCGGCAGCGTTGTTACTGTCGACGGAGGGCACCTGCAGTCAACTCTTTGAGTATCGACTCATGTAACTGGGTACCCGACTACAGGCTGCAAGCAGCGCCGAAGACCTGAACACATCGAACCCGCCTTACTGGCGTCCAGCTGTCTGATCGACGGTTATGACGGTTCTTTAAGAGCCGTCTGTAACGCCCTGAGATCCAGAAAGTAGCGGCAGATCTCCACTTCACCACACAGCAGTACCGGAACCTTATCGCCGAAAGTCTGGCGCCAGGCTGGCCGAAGATCGACATCCCGATGCTCAATCTCAAATGAGTACGCTGCCTGCAGTTCACGCAGCTGATCCACCATATCTTCACACAAATGACAATCTGCGCGAACATAGATGATCAGTTTAGTCTTCATCCGAAATACCTTGGGCGTGGACTCAAATCCCGCAGTCTAGGCCGATACTGGTCGGGGTAGTTTACAAAACAGCCGGTAGCACCGTGACCGTGCTTGAGTCATAAGACATCGCGACGTATTATTTGACTGCGAAACCGCTGGCGTCCTTCCATTACCCACTTCAAAGCATTTTTGTACCATGAACTCAAACAGCCTAGATCCCGCGTGGATTGGTAAAACCTTTGATGACTTTCTGTTCCGTCCTCAAAAAGGCATTACCGAAAGCCGCGCCACAATCTCACTGACATCGCAACTCACCGGTCAGTTGTCGCTGGAACTGCCGATCGTATCGTCCAATATGGACAGCGTTACCGGCCTCGATATGGCCGAAACCATGGCGCTAGAAGGCGGACTCGGCGTTGTCCACCGGGGTCAGAGCATTGAAAAACAGGTGGCTCTGGTCAGTCGGGTTAAACGCAGCCACAGCGCAGTGATTGAAAATCCCTTGTGTCTGCCGATTACAGCAACGGTGGGTGAGGCCAGACTGTTTGCCCGCCGCCATAACATCAACGGGATACTGATCGAAACTGCTGAAGGCAGCGGTGTGCTCGCCGGTGTGCTGACCCGCCGGGACATCCCGTGGCAACGTGATTTTGATGACAGGCCAGTCGCCGAATTTATGACCACCTTCGACCATCTGACGACCGCGCCGGCAGATGTCAGTACAGAAACCGCTGAGCAGATTATGTTTGAGGGCCGCTTTGAACGACTGCCACTGATTGATAGTGAACACCGAATACAAGGCCTGATTACCCGTAAAGACGTTCGCTTCTTGCGTGAGCGGCCCTATGCCAGTAAAGATGGTAAGGCCCGGTTGCTCGCTGCCGCGGCGATTGGTTGTGCCGGCGATTATCTGGAACGGGCGGATGAATTGCTCAAATCGGGCACCGATTGCTTTTTTATCGACATCGCTCACGGCCATTCCACAGTGATGGAAACAGCTATAGACCAGCTGAAATCACAATGCCCCGGAGTGCCGCTGGTGTGCGGTAATGTGGCCACCGCCGACGGCGCCCGTTTCATGAGAGATATCGGCGCCGACGCGGTTAAGGTCGGGGTCGGTCCCGGCCGCGGCTGCCGTACCCGTTTAGAAACCGCAGCCGGTATACCGCAGCTGCAGGCCATCCGGGAGACCTGGTGTGCTGTAGGTGGTGAGATCCGTATCATGGCGGATGGTGGCATAAAACATGACAAAGACATTTTTCTTGCGCTGGCGTGTGGTGCCGATACGGTGATGCTCGGCAGTGCGCTTTCCGGAACGGACGAGGCACCCGGTCGGGTCATTGAGGACCCAGCGACACATACCAAGAAAAAGATTTATCGTGGAATGACCTCGCCGGAAGCCGTACTGGAATCCTTATACGACAGCGACGATACCGATGCCGTTGATGCGGCACTTTATACGCCCCCTGAGGGACAGGAGATTCAAGTACCGTACAAGGGCAGCGTGGTCGACATTCTGCAGCGCATTCGCGGCCACCTCAGATCGGCCGTCAGTTATGCCGGCGAAGCCTCTCTGTCTGTTGCCCGCGACAAGATCCTGCCCGATCCACTCAAATTCATGGTGCCGCTGTCCGAATCATCCCGTAGAGAATCCTACGAACGCTGATCCAGCATTAGTTCCCGTGAACGCCACCCCAACCCGCGACGCCGCAGCCTGGCATCTGGTGGGGCTGGTCGCTCCTGTGGTCGGCGTTATCGGGCTGGACAGCACTGGCCGTCATCTTTCATGCAGGCGTTGCTGTTTTCATGCTGGAGTATGTCAACTATATACAGCACTACGGTCTGTCTCGGGATATCACCGAACGCATCGCGCCACGGCATGCCCGGGAGTCGCAAACACGCTGGTCGCGCTGGACCCTGCTCGAGCTGCCGCTCCACCCGGCCCATCATCTCAGCCCGTCGTTGCCGTTCTGGCAGCTTGCCCCGATCGAAGGTGCGCCAATTCTGCCAACCGGCTACTATGGCCTGTTTTGGCCCAGTCTATTTCCACCGCTTTGGAAAAGATGGATCGATCCGAGAATACCCACTACCCCTAGAATTGATCCTGAACCATGAAGAACTACCTCTCAGAGCGCCTTGCGCAGATCAAACCGTCTCCTACGATCGCAATATCGGACAAAGCCCGTGAACTGCGGGCAGCCGGAGAGGATGTCATCAGTCTGAGTCAGGGGGAACCTGACTTTGAAACCCCTGAACACATCAAGGTAGCGGCCATCCGGGCGATGCAGGACGGTCATACCCGCTATACCGCTGTTGATGGTATCCCCGAACTCAAACAAGCCATTCGCGACAAATTCAAACTAGACAATGGGCTGAGTTACGAACACTCGCAGATCTCCGTCAGCACTGGCGGAAAACAGGTCCTCTATAACGCGTTTATGGCTACGC
Source organism: Gammaproteobacteria bacterium (assembly GCA_022450155.1). Taxonomy (NCBI): domain Bacteria; kingdom Pseudomonadati; phylum Pseudomonadota; class Gammaproteobacteria; species Gammaproteobacteria bacterium. The sequence continues at coordinate 36,658 of JAKUQR010000026.1, forward strand.
TGAACGCCGGTGACGAGGTCATCATTCCAGCACCGTACTGGGTGTCGTACCCGGACATGGTTGTTCTGGCCGAAGGCCGTCCGGTTATTGCCGCCTGCCTTGCGCAGAACGACTTCAAGCTCACCGCTGAAGAACTGGAGGCGGCCATCACGCCGGCGACACGGTGGCTGATACTGAACAGCCCCTCCAATCCGACCGGCAGCGTCTATAACCAGCATGAACTCAAAGCCCTCGCGGAAGTGCTCTTGCGCCACCCTCAGATCCTGGTCATGAGCGATGATATCTACGAGCATCTAATTTACGGCAAGGCCGAATTTTCTACCCTGGCGCAGGTCGAACCGAAATTGTTCTCGCGCACGCTTACCTGCAATGGGATGTCCAAAGCCTACTGCATGACCGGCTGGCGTGTGGGCTTTGCTGGCGGTCCAGAGCCCCTGATCCGCGCGATGGCCAAGCTGCAATCTCAGTCCACCTCCAATCCGACCAGCATCTCGCAGCATGCGGCCATCGCCGGGCTAACGGGTGGACGGGCATTTCTTAAAGACATGTTGAATGCTTATGAAGAGCGCCGCAACAGTGTTGTGAATTTGCTGAACGGAATTGAGAGTATCACCTGCGCCACACCGGACGGTGCGTTTTATGTTTACCCCTCGTGCCAGGGTCTTAACGGCGCCATAAGCCCCGATGGCACTCGGCTTGAGAACGACACCGATGTTTGCGCCTATCTGCTCGAAGCCGCCAAAGTCACCGTGGTACCCGGCGAGGCCTTCGGATCACCTGGATACTTCCGGGTCTCCTATGCACTGGGGATCGACCAGCTGGTTGAGGCGTGTGATCGAATACAGCTCGCCTGCGAGAAGCTCGAACGCGCCTGAACTTACTCGCCTAATGGTCGAGCGCACCCAGGCCGCTTGCAAGATTTGGATAGTCCGGCACCACACCCAGATCTTCTTTCATGAGTGTATTGTCGATGCGCTTGGATTCTGCGAGGTAGGACCGCATTTCGGCACTCAGCTGGCGCTCGGCCGCTGCCCAGCTGATGGCCGGCGGTCGAGGCAGACCGTACGCATCGGCGACCTGGAAGAAAAAATCTGTCATGGTGGTCGGATGCCCGTCGCTGACGTTATAGGCCGGCGCCGGGTCGACCTTACGGGCCGCCGCGAGACACACAGTGACCAGATCATTGACATGAATGCGGTTGCTCCAGGGCGAGAACTCCGGTGCCAGCACCGGTGCGCCCGAACGCAGCCGTGCCAGCGGTAGCTTGCCGGGCCCATAGATACCGGGCACGCGGAGTGCAACCACCGGAATGCCCTGTTGCTGACCGAAGCGACGCGCCAGTTGTTCGGCATGTGCCCGGCGTCGCCCACGGGCTGTTTGTGGATTCAGCGGCCGGGTCTCGTTGACCCACTCACCTTGACAATCACCGTACACACCGGTGGTGCTGACCAGTACGATCCGACGGGGTAATGCACCGGGTTCAATTGCAGCCAGCGCCCGGGCCAACCGCTGATCCTGGTCACCGTGCGAAGGTGGTGGTACAAACCAGTACAACACCTGGTCGGTAAGCTGCAATGCCAGTACGGGTACATCCTGATCGAAATCGACCTGCCGGGACGTGATCCCTAGATCGGCCAGTTGCGCTACACTGTCCACCGTACGGACCAATGCACAGACATCACCGCCATCGGCAATTTCATGGCACGCCACCTGCTGACCGACATAACCGCAGCCACCGAACGTACTGTGCATGTCAGTGCATCCGGCCCACCGGCGCCACGTTGCTGTCCGCCGGCGCCGGTGATGCGTGGTGCAATATCATGCGCCAGCCATCATCGGCACGTTGGTAGGCATTGGTGGCGAGCACAACCATCGTTTTGACCCCATCGGACTCGTCAACACTGATGTTTTCGCGCACCAGGTGAATCGCATGTGAATCTCCGCTGAATACCCAGAGGTCGCTCAGCGTGAATCGCAGTTGAACGTCGTGAGCAAAGATCGCCTGCCAACTCTGCCCAATCGCTGATTTACCTTCGATGCGCTCACCGAATGGATGAATACACACGGCCTCGTGTTCATCCCAGACCAACATCATCGCCTCAAGATCGGACATTTGGAAAGCTGCGTAAAAGGCAGCTTCGGCTTCCTGTGCTGATCCAAATTCCATCCGCGCGCTCCTCACCCTATCAAGTTGTGTCACCAGACTTTATCGTATCGCAGTCCACTTGGGGTCTGGTGCTACAATGGATTGCGTTACCATCTGGAGAAAGGTGATGGTTTAATCGAGCAAGCACCGTAAGGGACCCGTTATGGATGAAAAAAACCGGATTGAACTTGAAGCGGCAGCGTTTAGAGGGCTGGTCCAGCACCTCCAGAAGCGAACGGACGTTCAGAATATTGACCTGATGAACCTGGCTGGTTTCTGCCGGAACTGCCTGTCCAAATGGTATCTCGCGGCCGCCGAATCACAGGACGTCGAAATGGACTACGACCAGGCGCGCGAACGGGTTTACGGTATGCCCTACGACGACTGGAAGTCCGGCCATCAGACAGCGGCCACGGATGAACAAAAGGCCCGCTACGAAGAAACAAAGCTCCTCCACGCCGAGATCAGCGGACACACTTGAAATGCAATCGAGAGACTGACCGGCTCAGGTCAGAGCGTTCTGTATCAGTGAATACTCCCGTTTGAAGGGCACTGCGTCGGGGTCCGGCAGTGCATCGAGTTCCCGTGCATAGCGGTGACCATCGTAGACGGCTGCGGCAATAGTCCCTGGCGCCATGCAATCACCGACCCGGGTCAAGCTGAACGGCAGCGTCTCCAGCTGGTCTTCATCGGCACCGGCCAGCGCGAAATAGAGCGCGTTATCGGGTAGCCGGGCGGTCACCAGCACCAGTGCGGCACAAGGCAGCGCCCGGCGGCGCTCGCTGGTGATGCAGCTGATTTCGACTGCATCGGCTGACACGCCAGCAAGCACCTGTTTACACACCAAATCAACACCGCTTTCGATCAGGCGTTGTTCAATGCGGTGTTGTTCCATGGTGTTCTGTGTCCAGTGCGACACTTCGGGGCCTGGCGTGACCAGCGTGACGGACTGCCCCGATTGTGCAATCAGTTCCGCAATCACGCCGCCCAGGTAGTAATGATCGTCGTCATAGATCACCACGGGCCCGTGCTCGGGCTGCTGTCCCGCAAGAATATCGTCGGGGGTCAGGACCGCCGGATGATCATCCACGCCATCGACCGCTCGCCAGGTGGCCCGGCCCACCCCGTCCCGGCGCCAATGCGCACCAGTCGCGATGGCCACGTGATCAGCCCCAAAGTCACGAATACTGTCAGCGTCCATTTCACTGCCCGGATAAAAGTGGACATTGGCCAGCCGCTGGATCTGGCTGAGTCGGTAGTCAGCCACCCGGCGGTAACTGCTCAACCCGGGCAGTGTGGCCTCCGCAACAACCCGGCCGCCGCCTTCGCCGCTATCCGCCAGCGACACCTCGTATCCCCGTTGCCCCAGGGCGAGTGCCGCTTCCAGTCCGGCAGGACCGGCACCGACCACCAGCACCCGATCTGAGTCGCCCTTGCGGTTCATGGTTTCAGGGTGCCAACCGCGGCGCCATTCTTCCCCCATAGTGGGATTCTGCGTACAGCGTATTGGGCTCTGCGTAAACTCGCCCGAGACGCAGATATTGCAGCCGATACACTCGCGAATGTCTTCCAGCCGGCCTTGCTCAATCTTATTCGGCAAAAAGGGATCGGCAATTGAGGGGCGGGCGGCACCGATCATATCGAGTACACCGCGCTGGATTTGAGCCACCATGGCATCGGCCGAGGTAAAGCGGCCCACACCCACCACCGGCTTGGTCGTCAGCTTTTTCACGAACGACACGTACGGCTCCTGCGCGCCCTCTTCGCCAAAACGGGCCGTGACCGAATCATTGGCCCAGTCACTGACATTCACATCCCAAAGATCCGGCAGCTCAGCCAGCATCTCGACGATCTCACGCCCTTCGGTATCGCTGCAGATGCCGTCGCTGCCCAGCAGCTCATCCACCGCAAATCGAAAAGCCACACCGCAAGTATCGCCCACCGCATCCCGGGTATCTTCCAGCAGTTCGCGGGTGAGCCGCACGCGGTTTTCCAGTGACCCGCCGTATTCGTCGCTGCGCTGGTTATACCGCCGGCTGATGAAATGCATCGGCAGCGTCAGGTTGTGCCCCGCGTACACATACACGATATCGAAACCGGCAGCGCGTGCCCGCAACGCTGCATTGCGGTGCCAGCGGCGTACGTTCGCAATGTCGCGCCGGGTCATGGCACTGGCCTGCACAGGATCGTAACCCACCACTGGCATGTCCGATACCGCCAACACCGGCAAGCGGGAATAGCGATTGGATACCACGTGACCGTTGTGCACCAGTTCAATGGCCGCCAGGGATCCGTGCGCATGCACCGCATCGACCATGATCGCGTGGCGGTGCTGATCTTCGACATCCCACAAGCGGGCCTCGTGGTAGGGCAGCACATCGGAACTCGGGTGAATATCACACTCCTCGGTGGCCACCACAGCCCAACCACCTTCCGCTTTGACACCCCGCATCGCAGCCACCGTATTGGGCATCCCGTGCCCCATGCCATTACAGTGAGGCACCTGATAAAACCGGTTGCGTGCGGTGACCGGGCCGATTTGTACCGGCTCAAACAGAACGTCGTAACGGGGATCTCGGGTCATCGTGTGTTTTGGATCTGTGGGGTACTGTAGTCAGGAGTCGTCAGACGGCGCCGTAAAAAGATCATCCAGCTGTGTACGACTGTCTGATGGGGTTTTGCTTACGCCAGCGTCCGTGCCAAAAAGCGTATTCAGTTCGGCGTGGTGATCTGCTGATGGTGCTGTCTCGCCCGGCTCAACAAATTCGCGTCGTAACTTGAACCAGTCACAGAAATTGGCTTTCTCCCGCTCACTGTATGATTCAGCCCTGGGTTCGTCGCAATCAGCGCGCAGCCGGGGGTTAAAGTAACTGCACTGCCGGCAGCAATGCAGTTGGGCCCGGCAGTGGCAACACTCGGCATAGGTCGACAGCGGTAACGGCTGGTCGGTGACCACCGCACCGCAGTGCCAGCAAATCCAGTTGGAACTCATCAGGCGTTATTGCTTTTTAGGTCGTTCAATATCTAGCAGTCGGTCCAGAAGTTGATGCCCACACCTAACGTACCCGCCACTCATTTTTATTAAGAATGTATCTTGGATGTGAAGGCCCAGGCCGCATGTGTACGAGAATCATAAAGACTGTTCGTTTAAGTAGTTTTTTGATGACTGCAAGATAATGAAGAATACCCGCCCTTGAAATAATTCTTGGCTGAGGTATCTCATACGCCCATAACGCAAACGGGTCAGTCGGTGTCATTGTTGACGCATGAATGTTACGAATTAGGCTGAGTGTCTGATCATCGACGGTTGGGTTACGACTGACAGATTCAAAATGTAAAAGTCTGATGTGTGGAGAAACAAGACAGCGCATTTGTTTTTGTCGTGCTCTCAGGCAGAAATCAACATCTTGAAAACTGTTCGGAAAAGCAAGAGAAAAACCGCCCAAGTCTTCATAAGTGTGCTTTCTACAGCAAAAAAAGGCGCCTGAAATTGCAGTTGTTTCATGGTCCGAAATATAGCGGTGCATCGCATCACCTACAGTAGCGGCCGAACGGTTTGGTACATAGTGGACTGCCGAATTTCTGCCAATATTATCCCCACACGACTGAACCGTGCGGTCACTATTCAACAATAGACCGCCCACACAGGCGACATCTTCTTCTTCCAATAAGGAAATAACATGAGAGGCCCATCCTTTGGTTTCAAAAGCTGTGTCGTCATTCAGGAACACAACAATTTGACCTGATGCATGATTCGCACCAAGATTACACTTCCTCGAAAAGTTAAACCCGGGTTCATCGCACAATGCAAAACCTGTCAAGTCAAAAGTCGAAATTAACGAACTCGCGTGTTCCCGGTCATCTTCATGATTCAACACCAGAATAATCTCCAGCTCCAGAAGAGCAGGGGCCGATTTTCCGTCCTCAAAGAGTGACTGGCGAATCGCCAAAAGGCAATGTTCCAGTACTGTTATGCTGTCGGTTCCAACCACAGCGGTAGAACCAAGTTTGCAGGGAATCACAATGGATATCTTTGACATCGCCGATGGAATAATTCGGCTGACAAACGTCCCGGTAGCTTGTGGTTCTTTCCCAGGCGCCGCAACAAGAAAATAGGGTGTCACATCGGCAGTCAATCCTTGACGTTCGAAATGATCTTCCAGCGCACGGCGTGAAGCATCAATACTGATATTCCCAATTCGCCCATGCTCAACAGACATAGAAACACTGCCTCGTCGCCACAAATAGG
>JAKUQR010000027.1 GCA_022450155.1 Gammaproteobacteria bacterium
GAGACTTCGTTGAGGGTGTCTACACTACCGAATTGGGTATAGAGAGAGCAAGCGTTGCAACGTAGACTGTAACTGGGGTCTACGATAGGACTACGGTGATGACAAATACAGCGGTCGATCTTGAAATGCGTTCGTATCTGCAGCGCATTGCGACCGGACCTGAACTCAGTAAAGACCTCTCCGAAGAAGAGGCTTATCGCGCGATGACCCATATTCTTGCTGGGTCAGCCGATGAAGTGCAGAGCGCGATTTTTTTGATTGCACTGCGCATGAAGCGCGAAACCGATGCTGAGAACTGCGGCGCACTTCGGGCACTTCTCGACAGCACAGTACAGGTGCGCTGCGCTGTTGTTACTGACATTTTGCATATTGCAGACCCTTTCGACGGATTTGTTCGTGGGTTACCAGCAGCCCCTTTTCTACCCGCAGTTCTTGCCGCCTGTGGTATCGCCACGGTCAGTTCGGGCGCTCGGCAGGTCGGGCCGAAGTACGGTATTTCTCACTGCCAGGTCCTCGAGGCCGCGGGTGCGGCAGTGGGGCTGGTTCCGGCTGAGGCAGCAGTGCGGCTTGATGATCCGACCTGTGGTTGGGCATACGTGGACCAAAGGCACGCCTGTCCGGGTCTGCACCAGCTGGTTGATCTTCGGTCACGAATTGTGAAACGGGCGCTGCTGACGACGTTGGAGGTACTGCTGGCCCCGGTCCTGGGTCAGCAGTCAACGCACCTGGTTACGGGGTATGTCCACAAACCTTATCTGCCAATTTATGCGATGCTGGCCCGCAGGGCAGGATTTGCATCTGCTGCGATTGTTCGCGGTGTGGAGGGCGGCGTTATTGCTTCTCTGAATCAGCCGTCGAAACTGCTGCGTTTTACTGCTGATCGTGACAATGAAGAACTTCGGCTTGATCCTGCGCTGGCTGGCATTACATCTAAGGTTCGTGCAGTACCACTGCCTGATGCAGTGTCGCCGGCGTCCGCACAGAGCGAACTGCCGGACGAAGACGAAATGCGCCGGAGAGTACTGGCCGCAGCTCAGGCCGGACGTCTAGCACTGGCCGGCGCACCGGGCCCGATGCGCGACAGCCTGATCTACGGTGCGGCAGTGTGTCTGCTACACCGGGGTGTCGAAATAAGTTTGAAGGGTGCTTCTGCCACTGTTCGGTCTGTGCTGGACAGTGGCCTGCCAACGGCGCGCTTTGACGCAGGTTGTCACTGAAAACAGACAAAAAGCCTAGCTGAAAGCCTGACGATCAGCGCTAAATCGGCCTGTCCACGGGTAAAGCCTTACATCAGCTTTCCTGCCACTGAGATGAAGTATAAATAAGCTATACTTATTTCAGTGGCCGAGGTCTGGATCTCGGTAATCAGCCCGGAAGGTCCAGTATGCATATTACCATTCGCCAGTTGCAGGTCTTCGAAGCCGTCGCCCGCCAGCTGAGTTATACCCGTGCGGCTGAAGAACTCCACCTCACGCAGCCGGCAGTTTCAATGCAGGTTAAACAGCTGGAAAATTCGGTCGGATTGCCGCTGTTCGAGCAGATTGGTAAGCGCGTATTCATGACTCAAGCGGGTGAAACGATGTTGCGCCACGCGCAGACCATCATGCGCCACCTGGTCTCCGCGCAGGAAGAAATGGACGAACTCAAAGGCGTGGATTCAGGCCGGCTGCGCATCGCCGTTGCTTCTACCGTAAACTATTTCGCCACACGACTGCTCGCCACTTTTGCCCGTTTGCACCCCAGTGTTCAAATCACACTTGATGTGACCAACAGAGAAACCCTGCTGGAAAAACTTGAAGGCAATCAGCCCGATATCGTCCTGATGGGTAAGCCACCTAAGGATCTGGATCTCGATGCGGACGATTTTATGGACAATCCCCTGATTATGATTGCGCGACCCGATCATCCATTGTCCGGGCACCGTTCAATAGCCTTGAAGGAGGTAAATGAAGAAACATTTGTTGTGCGCGAGTCCGGGTCTGGGACCCGTATCGCGATGGAACGGTTTTTCGATCAAGAATCTTTTGCTCCCAGTGCAACCATCGAAATGACAGGGAATGAGACTATCAAACAGAGTGTCGACGCCGGCCTGGGACTGGCGATCGTTTCTGTACACACCGTCGAACTTGAACTCGCGCTCGAGCGACTGATCCGTTTGGATATCCAAGGAATGCCAATCATGCGCCGCTGGTACGTTGGCAATCGGCGTGGTAAACGGCTTTCGCCAACAGCTCAGGCATTCCGCCAGTTTGTGCTGGATGAGGGCGCAAGGCAGGCTGTCACTTGATGCCAGACAAGTACTTTTGTTATGGCTGACAGAAGATTGCAGGTATTTACAACAGTAGCCAGGCTGTTGAGTTTTACCAAGGCTGCCGACGTGCTGCATATGACGCAGCCGGCAGTGACATTCCAGATCCGTCAGCTGGAGGAATACTTCAATACCCGTCTTTTCGATCGAACACATAACCGGATTGCACTGACCGCGGCAGGTGAACTGGTGAAGTCATATGGCGACCGGATCATCGCGCAGTACAGTGAAATGGACAATGAGATACGAAAACTCACGGGCGATGTTTCGGGCCCCCTGATTATTGGCGCAAGCACAACTATTGGTGAATATGTGGTACCAGGTGTCCTCGGAGACTACCAGGTGAAATTTCCGGAGGTGACGGTGCGTCTGAGAGTCACAAACACTCTCGGTATTATCCACATGGTGGAAAACAACGAAATTGATATTGGTATTGTTGAAGGTCCAATCGGCAACAAGAATCTGGCCACTCGAGTCTGTTGGCAGGATGAACTGGTACTGGTGATGCCGCCGAATCACGCGCTAGCTGGACCAGATCCTGTCAGGCCTGACGAGATCATGCAGTATCCGTTTATCAGTCGTGAGGAAGGGTCTGGCACACGGCAGGTTATCACCGACTATCTGACTGAAAACGAGCTGTCGTTCTCAGATGTGAACCTGGCGATGGAGTTCGGCAGTCCTGAGTCGATCAAAAGTGCAGTCGCAGCAGGTCTGGGAATTTCGATTTTGTCGATCGCAACGCTGGATAAGGAACTCAGCCTGGGCCTGCTTGAGAAATCCAGTTTGGCTCCTCCGCTCAAACGGCCGTTTACGATTGTTTACCAGAGACAGAAATTTCGTCTGCGGGCGATGGAGGAATTTCTCTTATTTGTAAAAGACCATTGTGATACGGCTGGTCTCACGGGCGGACAAGCTGACAATAGCAACTGACGTGGTCTGAATCTCAATGCCAGATCAGTCATCCACCTGATAATTATGAGCGCTGATATTGAACAGGCACTTCTGAAGGCATTTCGTCAAATGACACCGACGGCCCGATGTACGCTCGTCGATTTCGCTGATTTTCTATCGCAGCGGCATCCCTTTGCAGCCACACCGGTTTCCGAGAAGCCCCTGCAGGTGCCAAGACCAGTGGAAGAGAGTGTCATTGCGGCGATCCGACGACTGGCGACAACCTATCCGATGCTTGACAGTGACAATGTTTTTTCTGCAGCCACTACACTCATGACCCGCCATGTTCTGGGGCGGCACGCTGCGGTCGAGGTGATCGATGAACTCGAAGCGCTGTTCAAGGCCCGCTACGATGACTTGTACCCGGATGCATAATTATCTGAAGTAGTCAGGTTTATCTCCCGCTATGCCCGGTTTCCACCCAGAATCAGGCCCTCTTTCGCCAGCAGGACAGAGCAGTTGCTGCGGTGCGATGCCCTTCATTCAAGGCAGCTCACGCAGGTTCGGACCACATTGTCTGGAAACGTCGAACATGAAACAATTGTCGTCTTTGGGTGCACACTCGATGAAACAGCCAGACGATCAATCCATTGATAAAGATGGTTATCGACCTAACGTCGGGATCATTTTGTGTAATGGTCGGAGTCAGGTGCTTTGGGCCCGACGCAGCCGCCATGACGGCTGGCAGTTTCCCCAAGGTGGGGTCGAAAGGGGAGAATCAGTGCTGGATGCCGTCTACCGCGAACTCTACGAAGAGGTCGGCCTATTGCCTGAGCATGTCGACGTGATTGGGCATACACAAGAATGGCTGCGCTATGATGTACCCCGAACCTACATTCGCTCTCAAGGAATGGTGTTTCGAGGTCAGAAGCAAATGTGGTATCTGCTGCATATGCTGGCCGATGACAATCAAGTCTGCCTTGATCATGCCGAGCGCCCCGAGTTTGACGAATGGCGGTGGGTCGATTACTGGCAGCCTCTGAAACAGATCGTGTCGTTCAAGCGCCGAGTGTATAGGCGAGCTCTGACCGAACTCGAACCCATGGTGATGCGGATTGACCTGCACACGCGAGCGTCACATATTTCTGACTGCTAGCGACTTTCCATAGGTCTTGATGCGCCCCAAGAGGATGTATCGTTGATCGACGTGATGATCGCTGATATCACGACGCTCGACGTATCGGTCGTGGTTAATGCCGCCAATGAGACACTGCTGGGCGGTGGGGGTGTTGATGGTGCGATTCACCAGGCAGCAGGGCCTGAGCTCAAGACCTACTGTGCAAAACTGGGCGGGTGCAGGACCGGGGAGGCGCGGTTGACTCCCGGCTTTGGGCTGGTCCCACCCTGGATCATTCACACCGTTGGTCCAGTGTGGAAAGGCGGTAGCGCGGGGGAAGCGGCGCTGTTGCAGTGCTGCTACGAGAACTGTTTCGCGTTAGCGCTGGATGCCGGCCTGGCATCCATCGCTTTTCCGGCCATCAGTACGGGTGTATTCGGGTATCCCAAGGTAGACGCTGCAGCAATTGCGGTCTCCGTGATGTGTCAGCACCAGGGTCAGTTCGAGCGGATCGTTGCGTGTTGCTTCAGTGAATCTGATGCACAGGACTACAGGGCGCTGCTGACAGGCTCTAGCGTCTGACCCGGAGTGGGGTTCTCAACGTTTTTCGGTGCGGATCTTTTTAAGCAGCGTGCTGGTTGAGCAGGGATAGCGGATAGGGATGGTGTGGACCATTCCTCCATTATCCTGTACCAGATCGGCGCCGATAATCTCGGAAACAGGCCAGTCACCGCCTTTGACCAGCCAATCCGGTCGGCACAGGCGAATCAGTTCCAGCGGCGTCTCCTCCTCGAATCCGATCGCCAGGTCGACGGAACTCAGCGCGGCCAGTACCGCCAGCCGGTCGGCCAGCGAATTGATTGGCCGGTCTTCACCCTTGCCCAGTGCTCGGATTGACCCGTCACTGTTCACGGCTACGAGCAATGTAGCACCCAACTGTGCCGCCTGCTCTAGGTAATCAACGTGCCCCCGGTGCAGAATATCGAAGCAGCCGTTGGTGAAGACAAGCGGCCGCGTGACCTTGTCCAGTTGTGTCCGAAACTGGTCTCGGCTCTGAAAAATCTTGTGCTTGGAATTCAACGGCCGGTCAGGCGCCTGTACGCCCTGAGCTTACTGCATTAGATGTACTCAAATACCTTGATAACGCGCACCACACCGGGAACGCTGCGCACGATCATCACAGCCGCGGCTGCTTCAGCCGAGGTGACCAGGCCCATGAGATAGACATTTGCCCTTTCGGTAACAACTTTGAAGCGCGTCGGATCCACTGTGCGCGATACCACCAGCGCAGTTTTTACGCGGCCAGTCAGCCAGCTGTCGTTAACACGGCTGGCCGCATTGGTCCGGCCAGCCAACTCGATCCGATTCACAATCTGGCGGGTGTAATGATGAGACTTCGCAATGTCCAGAATACGGTCGATGGCTCTCTGGTCGGGTACTTCGCCAGTCAGCAGCACCACGGCATTCCAGATCGTGACGCTGACATTGGTGTCTGAAATCGTGCTGGTCCGGTAGATTGAAAGCCGTATGTCCATTTCGGCCTTATTGTCCTGCCAGTAAGCGCGCGGTTCCCGCTCGTCTCGTACGACATCAACAGCCAGTAAGCCTATGGCAGGAACACAGCCACCGGCCAGGAATGAGCCGGCCAACAGCAACAGGCCCAGGCCAACGTTCTTTAGGGGTGGTGTGCAGCCTGACAGTGTCATAGCCTCGTCTCTCCTGTCATATGAAGGTCAATAAGGTCACATATGCAGTGTATGATTATACCGTGGGCTTCCTGGATACGGGCTGTTGAGTCGGCCGGAACCCGCAGTTCCAGATCATTCGTGCCAAGCAGATCCGCCAGGGGACCACCGTCCCGCCCGGTCAGCGCGATGACGCCGAGTCCGGCAGATGCAGCAGCCTTGGTGGCCTCAAGAATGTTCGGGCTCTGGCCGGAGGTCGTGAAAACGATCAATACGTCGTTTGGTCTGCCCAGACCGCCGATCTGGCGGGCAAAAATTTGACTGAAATCGTAGTCGTTGCCCGCAGCGGTGAGTGTAGCTGTATCGGCCGGCAGGGCGATCGCGGCCAGCGGCTGGCGTTCTTTTTCATAGCGGCACAGCAATTCTGCGGAAAAGTGCAGCGCGTCGCTCGCCGAACCCCCGTTACCGCAGAGCAGGACCTTACCGCCGTTGTCGTAGACGGTGGCGACCCGGCGCGCCGCTTCGACCACCTGTAGACCGATTGCGGCCTGGGTCTTGAGTGCGATCGCGGCGCTGGTCTCGAAATGTTGTCTGATCTTTTGTTCAGGATCCATGGAGACGGTATTTCAGGGGATGTGGGTCCGGCAGCGGAGAAGTTTGAGACCGAACTGTAACAGGCCTTGGCTCCGGCCTACAATCCACGGCACTCCAGTGCGTTTCAGTGAGATGTCATGGTCGCGGGCGGTTTAGTGGAAGGCATTCTGAATCCAGCGACAATCCGGCGCATGTGGGCTGCCCGTGATCGCAACCACATCAAAACGACAGGGCCTGGATTGTAACCTGTCATGGCGCTGCAGATAGCTGGCTGCGGTGCGTCTCAGTTTCGCCTGTTTAGCCCTGCTGACCGCTTCTTCGGGTCGGCCAAACTGGCTGTCACGACGTTGCTTGACTTCTATAAAAACGAGCGTTTGGCCATCGATCATGATCAGGTCGATTTCACCCGTTCGACTGCGATAGTTTCTCAACAGCAGTACCAGGCCCTGCCGTTGCAGGAATTCAGCGGCAATATCCTCAGACCAGTGATGACTTCCAGGTGGTCGGCGCTTGATGTGGCTATTGTGCAATCACTTATCCACCTGCCGGGTCTGGGGTGCACCCTGGGAGGTGTCCGGATTGCGCTGTCACAGCCCCAGTGCCTTGTAAGCAAGTCCAGATCGCGGCATCGAATCAGTATACCGGATACACTTTAAAAACCTGAGTCACAGTCACCGGGTAGACCTAGAATGTTATTCAGTTCAGTCGAATGTAGTCAGCGGCTTGCGCTGGTATGAGCGTTTCCAGATCTGGTACGCTGTATGTGGTGGCGACACCGATCGGCAATCTGGGTGATCTGACTGTCCGGGCAGCTGAGATTCTGACATCGGTGGACCTGATCGCCGCCGAAGATACGCGGCACACACGGATTCTGCTTCAACATATCGGTGTGTCGAAACGACTGTTCTCGTTGCACCAGCACAATGAACGTGCGCGAAGTCGTCAGATCATCGACTCTCTGCTGCGTGGTGAGAATATTGCGCTGGTCAGTGATGCTGGAACACCGCTGATCAGCGATCCGGGGTACCTGCTCGTCCGAGATTGCTTGGCCCGAGGACTGCCGGTCCTGACGGTTCCCGGCGCCAGTGCCGTGACAGCGGCACTGGCTGTGTGTGGTCTACCGACAGATCGTTTCGCCTTTGAAGGGTTTCTGCCATCTCGATTGTCTGCAAGGCGAAGGATGCTTCAAGACCTGGCCCAGGAGCCCCGTACCCTGGTCTTTTTCGAGTCACCGAGGCGTTTAAAGGCGACACTTGCCGACATGGTCTGGGTTCTGGGCGGTGTGCGGCGCGTCTCGGTTTTGCGGGAGTTGACAAAGCGTTTTGAAGAGACTGTGCTGGCGACACTGGGTGAAATGGCGGAGCGCTTTGAAAACGATGATGATCCGGTCAGGGGGGAACTGGTGATCATCGTCGAGGGCTGCCAAGACCCGGTCGCCCAACGTTTAGTGAGTCCTGACGACGTTTTGCCGATACTCGCCGAACATCTGCAACCCGGTACAGCGAGTCAGGCAGCCGTCAAGTTGTTCGGCGGTCGTCGCAACGATTATTACGACCAAATCCTGGCATTGACCAAGCAGGATGTCTCAGATGGCTGACGCCCAAACTTGCTATAAAGTGTCAGCAGTAATATGTTGTCACAGGGAGTCGGCCGGGCGATCGCGGCCGCGTGACTGCAGCCACCGGAACACGGTGTTTAGCGGTGCGTGGCGGAGGAAAGTCCGGGCTCCACAGGGCAGGGTGCCAGATAACGTCTGGACGGCGCGAGTCGATGGACAGTGCCACAGAAAATATACCGCCTGCTCGGCAGGTGAATACCTGTTGAGCGGTAAGGGTGAAATGGTGCGGTAAGAGCGCACCGCGTTGGTGGCAACACGAACGGCAGGGTAAACCCCACCTGGAGCAAGACCAAATAGGAATCCAATGGTGTGGCCCGCATCGGATTCGGGTAGGTCGCTAGAGTTACATGGTGACGTGTGACCGAGATGAATGGTCGCCCTCGACAGAACCCGGCTTACAGGCCGGCTCCCCACCCCCGCCCACCGGGCCTGTAGGCCTTGTTTTTACCGTCTAACGGGCCATCTGTCGTAGTTATACAACACTGACGGACTGACAGCTGGCGTCGGTACTCGGTCACCCACGGGTGGCCACTGCTGAATTCGCGGTCGTCGACAGTGCCCAATCAGCGATAAGCCCATGATTTTTTTGAATTACGGGGGGTTGACAGGTCGTGATATTGATGCCAGAGTGTCGATTAGTGGGTAATTGTGGTGAAAAAGGTAAAAATTGACAAAGAATCGTGGGTTATTCAGCAGAACTTGCGGGCTACGGGCCGACCAATCCCGGTACCCTGATTACCCCGACCAGTTTGCCGTGGATGGCGGCATATCCATCCATCCTCATCCTCCTTTGGTGATTGCCCGGCCCCTTTTGGGGTCGGGCGTTCTTTATTGCACGGTAAGCGCCAATTGATTAATTGACCAGTGGACCAGACCAGCGGCTTGGGTTTGAAGTAAAGGCTAAGGTAGAAGACGACATGTTTCGTGGTGCAAGCTCCCTCAACATGGATCAAAAAGGACGGTTTGCCGTCCCCGCGAAATACCGTCAGGTACTTACTGAGCGCTGTGATGGTCAGTTCGTGCTGACGGTTAACAACACCGGGGAACGCTGTCTCTGGTTGTATCCCCAGGATGAGTGGGAGCAGATCGAAAGAAAGGTCGTCGAGTTACCCAGTTTCGATCCGTTAGCACAGGCGTTGAAGCGGCTTTTGATCGGCTATGCCACGGATTGTGATCTTTCAAGCGGGGGACGGATACGCGTCTCCGCGCCATTAAGGGAATTTGCAGGTCTAGAAAAACACATTGTATTGATCGGACAGGGAAATAAGTTTGAGATCTGGGATGAAGGCCTTTGGAAAGTGAAGTGCGATGAATGGCTGTTGAAGCAGCCCGAGGATCGGCAGCTTCCCATTGAGCTTGAGTCGCTCTCGCTCTAGACAACTCACCGGCACATGTCAGTCAACGGACACGAGCCGGTCATGACGAGAGAGGTCGTGCAGGCGCTTAACGTCCAAACCGACGGTACCTATGTCGATGCGACATTTGGCCGTGGAGGTCATACCCGAGCTATTCTGAGTTATCTAGGTCCGGCCGGACGAGTTCTTGCAATCGATCGAGACCCGGAAGCCTGTCGCTGTGCGAAGCAAATGTCTGAGACCGAAAGCCGGCTGACGTTTGTGCAGGCGTCGTTTTCTGAACTGTTCGAAATGGTTAACTCCCACGGGCTTGTTCACCGGGTGACAGGGCTTGTACTCGATCTTGGTGTATCGTCTCCACAGCTCGACAGTCATGAACGTGGTTTCAGTTTCAATGGTGACGGCCCACTGGATATGCGTATGAACCCGGATATGGGTCAGTCTGCCGCAGACTGGTTGAATGCAGTCACTGAACTACAGCTCCGAAATTGCCTGCGCGAGCTTGGCGAGGAGCGCTATTCAAGAAGAATTGCTCGAGCCGTTGTTGCTGCGCGGACCAGTCAGCCGCTGTCGCGCACGGTAGAACTCGCTGACATCGTAGCACGCGCGGTACCGACCCGAGAACCGGGCAAGCACCCAGCAACCCGGACTTTTCAAGCGATCAGGATGCAGGTCAATCAGGAGCTCGGTGAGCTGAAGTCAGTATTGCCACAGGCACTGAGTGTTCTTGAACCCGGCGGCCGTCTGGTCGTGATCAGTTTTCATTCCCTCGAACATCGTGCAGTCAAGCAGTTCCTGCGCCAGTCTGCCAGCGGTGATCCTTATCCGCCGGACCTGCCGGTTACCCATGATCAGATTCGGCCTGCTGTGAAAATATTGAGTAAGCCACTTAGGCCTGGCAAGCAGGAGGTTGAGGCCAATCCTCGCGCCCGCAGTGCCGTACTCAGGGCGGCTGAAAAAACCGCAAACGCAGACTCATGAAGATACTGATCGGTCTTGTCGTTGCGGTGGTTGGCAGTGCATTGAGCACAGTGTTGATTCGACATGAAAATCGACAAGTGTTTCTTGAGGTCAGGGATGCAGAAATTCAGCGTGATCGTCTTAACGACGAATGGGGAAAACTTCAACTGGAGCAGGCGACCTGGTCGCTACACAGCCTGATTGCATTCGAGGCCCGGCACAAACTGGGCATGGTGCCCCCAGACCCGCAGGACACCGTCGTTTTGCGACTTGAGAGTTCAAGATGAGCCAATTGCCTCAAAAGCTGCAGAAATTCTACCCCCGGCGACACTGGATCTGCTTTGCAGTGATGTTGCTTGGGTTCATAGGATTGTTTGCCAGAGCATTTCAGGTCCAGGTGCTTGAGAGCAGTCAACTGCGAAGTGAGGGAGAAATCAGACAGATCAGAACGCTTCCAGTTAAACCGGTGCGGGGTGTGATCATGGACAGGCAGGGTGAGATCCTGGCCGTCAGTACACCACTGGACGCGATTACAGCAGATCCCCGAGAACTTAGAAAAGCCGGACCTGACCTCGAACGGCTCGCTGCTGCGTTGAATATCCCCCTCAAGCAGATCACCAGCAGATTAGATCTGCTGGCCAACAAGAAATTCGTCTATCTCCGTCGGCATCTCCCACCAGACAGAGCGCAGCAGATTCAACAGCTGGGTATCCGCGGTGTCGCTACCCAGAGGGAATATGGCCGTTACTACCCGGCCGGAGCTCTGGCTGGACACATTGTTGGATTTACGGACATCGATGACCACGGACAGGAAGGCATAGAGCGGTCTTTTGACAATCACCTGGCGGGTGTAGAGGGTCAGAAACGGGTTCTGATTGATGCCCGCCACCGTGTTGTTGAAGATGTTGAGAGTGTTCGACCCGTGCACCATGGTCGGAATCTGCTTCTGAGTCTCGATCTTAGGATTCAGGCGGCAATGCGCAGACATCTGCGCAAAGCCGTCCTACAGAACCAGGCAGCTGGTGGTTCTGCCGTCATGCTCAATTGCGACACCGGTGAGGTGCTGGCGATGGTCAACCTGCCGGATTTCAACCCCAATGACCGGGAGGACATCACAGCTGGGCACTTTAAGAACCGTGCAGTCACGGATGTATTTGAACCGGGTTCAACGATAAAACCATTTACCTTGTCTTTAGCCCTCGCCCAGGGTGTGTTCACCCCTGACAGCAGAATTATGACCGGTCCTGGTGTGCATTATGTGGGCGGTCGTCGTATTCGGGACATCCGGGATTATGGAGATCTCAGTTTTGCGGAAGTGTTGATCAAATCAAGTAATGTCGGTACAGCAAAAGTAGCATTGGAAATGGCGCCTGAGGCGCTGTACAACACTTTGAGTACCGTAGGATTCGGCCACATTACTGGGATTGAACTGCCAGGTGAACAGTCGGGGCGGTTGTTGAATAGGGAACGCTGGCTCCCGGTGGATCATGCCTGGCTGTCTTTTGGATATGGCCTGTCAACAACATTGCTGCAGCTGGCCCGGGCTTATGGGGTAATTGCCACCGAGGGGATGCTGGTGCCGGTAACCATACGCCTGGATGCCAAAACTCAACCCGGCATAAGGGTGCTTCCTGCTGATGTCGCCCGCCAGATCACCGCGATGCTCGAACGGGTTGTCTCCGAGGGCACAGCGACCCGGGCGGTGGTACCGAATTACCGGGTGGCGGGTAAGACCGGTACGGTACACAAAATCAAGCCTGGTGGCGGCTATGAAAAGGATCGTTATCGGTCTTTGATTGCCGGTTTTGCACCGGTGTCTGATCCGCGCTTTGTTCTAGTCGTGATGATTGACGATCCCAAAGGTGGCAAACATTTCGGGGGTGAGGTCGCAGCACCGGCCTTCGGGCATATTATGGCCGACGCTTTACGATTACATCGAGTTGCACCAGACGCGCTCAAATCGACACTCGAAATTGTAGCCCGCAGCAGCGACTTGAGAACGGGCGCATGATGACTTCGGCATCACAGAAACCCTGTGCACTGGGAACACTGATTGGTGGCGTAACAGATGTTCCGGTCGAGGCTGACATCGAGATTTCAGGTATTTCCTTGGACTCTCGTCATGTGCAGCCCGGGCAGGTCTTTGTAGGCCTGCCCGGTAACCAGACCGATGGGCGCGGTTACATCGACCAGGCGGTCAGTGCAGGTGCGGCCGCTGTTCTTTACGAATCGGGTGGATGGAATCGACAAGACTGTGCAGTGCCTGCTTTCCCGATAGACGGTCTCCGCCAGCACATCGGTCAGATTGCGAGCCGATTCTATGGATTTCCATCCCGGGCACTTTGTGTCATCGGCTTAACGGGTACCAACGGGAAAACCACCTGTGCGGGTCTGTTGGCACAAGCGCTCACCTGTCTGGGCCATCGGACAGGGTTCATCGGCACCGTTGGATCCGGTCTCGTCGGGGCACTTCAGCCACAAAGTCTGACCACACCGGATGCGGTCACCCTGCAGGCTAAACTGGCGGATCTCTTGCAAAAAGGCGCCGACAGCGTCTGTATCGAAGTGTCGTCTCATGCACTTGATCAGGGTCGAGTCAGGGGCGTCGAGTTTGATGCGGCCGTATTCACCAATCTCAGCCGAGACCATCTCGATTATCACCAAAACATGGAAGCGTACGCAGCGGCAAAACTGCTCCTGTTCCGGACCGGCGGGTTGCGTACAGCGATTATCAATGCTGATGATCCGTGGGGCGCTAAATTCGCTGTTGCTGGTCTATCGGCCAGGGTTTGGACCTATGGAATGAACGATAACGCCGACGTGTATCCTCTGGGGATGCACGTGGTGCCGGGAGGATACGACTTGACTCTGAGTTCTCCCGTCGGCGAGATCGGTTTTCACAGCCCGCTCCTGGGTGAGTTCAACGTCATGAACACGGTCGCAGTCGTGAGCACACTGCTTGCTCTGGAGTTCACGCCAACCGGTATATCTGAGATTATGCCGCGTCTACAGTCGGTACCTGGTCGCATGGAGTTGGTCGAACACAATCGACAAGGGCCACGGGTTATCGTTGACTATGCTCATACACCATCTGCTCTGGAACAGGCTCTCAAGGCGGCACGAGTTAATGCGGCCGGCCGGGTGTGGTGTGTATTCGGTTGCGGCGGGGAGCGGGATCCGGGGAAAAGGCCACTCATGGGTGCTATTGCCGAGTCTTGTGCCGACCACGTTGTGCTCACCAGTGACAACCCGAGGGGAGAGGACCCCGTGCAGATACTCGAAGACATCCAGTCTGGCATGACCCGTGAGCCCAGCGCAGTACAACCAGACCGCAAAAAGGCAATACAGATCGCACTGAAATGTGCTGATAAAAAGGATGTGGTGCTCATTGCAGGTAAAGGGCATGAGTTGAAACAGATCGTCGGCTCAGATGTGAAATTTTTCAGTGATCAGGACACCGTTAGGCAACTGCTGGAGGTAAATAAGTGATGAATCTGCTAACAGCTGCATCAGCTGTCGAGGGACGAATTGTCGGCAATGATGTTGATTTCGAACGAGTCGTGACGGACAGTCGCGAACTGAGTGGTGGCGAGTTGTTTGTTGCACTCAAGGGTGAAAATTTCGACGGCCATGAGTTTGTTGCGCAAGCCAAGAACTCGGGTGCAGTGGCTGCCATGGCCAGTCAAGAGCTGGAAATCGACCTGCCCACTCTGGTAGTTGGGGACACCACGCTATCACTTGGGCGTCTTGCTGCGTACTGGCGGTGCCAGTTCAACCTGCCCGTTGTGGCCGTAACCGGCAGCAACGGGAAGACAACTGTCCGCGAGATGATAACGTCGATACTGAGTGAAGGCGGTCCGGTGCTCTCGCCCCGTGCCAACTTCAACAATAACATCGGGATGCCCCTCACCTTATTGGGCTTACGCGAAGACCATCGTCATGCGGTTCTGGAGCTTGGCATGAACCAGCCAGGTGAGATCGACTACCTCTCGCGAATTGCCAGGCCATCGGTCGCCGTGATTACTAACGCAGCTTCGGCACATCTGGAAGGTTTACGCGATGTTACTGGCGTTGCCCGGGCAAAGGCAGAAATATTAAATGGACTCGACCGCAGTGGTGCCGTAGTCATTAATACCGATGATCGATTTGCGGCTTATTGGCTGGCCCGTGCCCGTCATTTCAGGAGTGTCACTTTTGCTTTGGAGAGTGAAGCTGATATCCGGGGCGACTCCACTACAGTCGGTGACAAACTCCTGCTTGAAGTCAGCCTTCCCGATGACCGGCTGGAGTTTCAATTGAGCCTGCTCGGTCGACACAATGCACGCAACGCATTGGCGGCGGTGGCCGCAGCATGGTCTGTTGGCTGCAGCACTGAGCAGATCTGTGCTGGTATGGAAAAAGTACGGCCCGTTCGGCGTCGACTTGAACAAAAGCAGGCACAGGCCGGCGCACAGTTGATAGACGACACCTACAACGCGAATCCGGCATCTCTCGAAGCGGCAATCCATGTGCTTGCTGCCCGTCCAGGAAGAAGGATTTTGGTGCTTGGAGATATGGCCGAACTCGGGGACCAGGCGGAGGGTCTGCACCAGGCTGCCGGTCGGGCTGCCAGGGAAGCGGGGATAGATGACCTGTTGACGACCGGTGGTCTCGCGCGTTGTGCGGCAGAGGAATTTGGCACGCATGCCCGCCATTTTGAAAAACAAGAGAGTCTGATTGCTGCCGTTCACGAACTGCTCGCTCCCGAACTCACCGTGTTGGTGAAGGGCTCTCTCTCATCTCACATGGAGAATATCGTGAATGCGTTGATCCAGACAGGATCAAACGGGTACGCCTGATGCTCAAAGGTCTGTTCGAGATCTTGGCGACCGAGTACAGCGGGCTGAATGTTTTCCGCTACCTCACATTTCGAGCCATCTGCGGCATCTTAACAGCTCTGGTGATGAGCTTTGTCATTGGTCCGTTACTTATCCGCAAGCTGAACGATCTGAGGATCGGAGAGACAATTCGGGAGGATGGTCCAACGTCGCATCAACACAAGTCGGGCACTCCGACCATGGGTGGCGCACTGATACTGGTGGCGACGGTCATCGCGACCCTGCTATGGTCAGACCTCAGCAACCGTTTTGTCTGGATCACGTTGTTTGCATGTGTTGGGTTTGGATTAATTGGCTGGATTGATGATCGGGGCAAACTCAGAGGAGATGAGGGGCGAGGACTGTCTAAGCGACAGAAGTTTTTCTGGCAAAGTATCGTAGCTGCCGGTGCTGCCAGCATGCTTTTTGCGATGGCACAAAGTCCGGTTGAAACGCAACTCATCGTTCCGTTGTTTAAGTCAGTGGCAGTCAATCTGGGACTGGGCTACGTGCTGCTTGCATGGTTTGTGATCGTTGGCAGCAGTAATGCGGTGAATCTAACTGATGGTCTGGACGGTTTGGCGATCCTGCCCAGCGTGCTCGTAGCAGGTGGCCTGGGCGTTTTTGCCTACCTCACCGGTCACGCAATTTTTTCTGGCTATCTAGGCATCCCACATATATCGGGTGCTGGTGAGTTGCTCGTATTCTGCTCAGCTTTGATGGGCGCAGGTCTTGGGTTCCTCTGGTTTAACACCTATCCGGCACAGGTGTTTATGGGTGATGTGGGTGCACTGGCCATCGGCGCTGCCCTTGGAACCGTTGCGGTTATTGTCCGCCAGGAGATCGTGCTGGCAATCATGGGGGGTATTTTCGTCATTGAAACCTTGTCAGTTATCCTGCAGGTGATTTCTTTCAAGATTACCGGTCGTCGACTGTTTCGGATGGCACCGCTGCACCACCACTTCGAACTGAAGGGCTGGGAAGAACCAAAAATCATCGTTCGTTTCTGGATTATCAGCCTGATTCTGGTCCTGATCGGACTGGCGACGCTGAAGATCAGGTAGCCACTGCTGCGATGAATCGGGCTGCTAACACTGTCTCAACAGACAAAAATCCAGGTCGGGCTGTCGTCGTTGGTCTGGGTGTTACCGGACTCTCTTGCATTCGCTACCTGGATAGCCTGGGTGTGTCATTGACCGTGATGGATACCCGCGCAGAACCGCCCTATCTGGAGACGTTGTCACGGTTCTACCCACATATTGATTTGCACGCGGGGTCGCTCGACACGGCAGTTGCAAAAGATACCGATCTGCTGGTCATGAGCCCCGGGGTTGCCCTGACTGAACCGGCTGTGCTCGAAGCCATCAATGCAGGCGTTGAAGTGGTTGGTGATATTGAACTTTTTGCACGGGACTGTACGGCACCGGTGATTGCCGTAACGGGGTCAAACGGGAAAAGCACAGTTACGACACTGATCGGCCGCCTGGCTGAGGCTGCCGGTCGGAATGTTCTGGTCGGCGGAAATATTGGCCGCCCTGCACTCGAGTTGCTGGCTGAACCACAACCTGACTGCTATGTGCTGGAGTTGTCCAGCTTTCAGCTCGAAACTACTTCGACCTTGAATCCGCGCTGTGCCGCCATACTCAACATCGCCGAAGATCATATGGACCGGTATAAGAGTGCGAAAGACTATGCCAGGGCAAAAGCCCGAATCACCCAGGGCGCAGCGGTTGTCATCACTCGACGCCATGATGCGATCCACCAACTTCTCGATCTGGAGAGCGATACCCAGCACATCACTTTTGGGCTCGACGAGCCGACCGGTCCGAACGATTATGGTCTGGTCACTGATGAACGTGACTCTTGGCTGGTACGCGGTGGCCATCATCTGGTCAGTGTTGCTGAGCTTGAACTCTCTGGAGCACATAACGTGGCAAATGCACTTGCAGCGTTGGCATCGACAGAGGCTTTGTTCGGTGCCACTTCAGCTCCGGGGCTGGAGGCATTGCGTGGGTTCCAGGGGTTGCCTCACCGCTGTGAAGTTATAGATGATCGGGACGACATTATCTGGGTAAATGATTCCAAGGGTACAAATCCTGCTGCCACCGTCGCTGCGCTGGAAGGTATGAACCGTCCTGTCGTGTTGATCGCCGGGGGTCAGTCTAAAGGTGCCGATCTTTCGATTCTTGCCGATGCAGTGAGACGTTATGCACGTCAGGTCGTCCTTTTTGGCGAAGACCGCAATAAGGTTGCGGCAGCTATTGGTCGACGTGTGCCGCTTACGATGGCGGACGATCTGGAGCATGCCGTTTCGTTGGCCGCATCCTGGGCACAACCAGGTGATGCTGTCGTTTTATCCCCAGCCTGTGCCAGCTTCGACATGTTTGAAGACTTCCAGCAGCGGGGGGAGGCATTTCGGCAGCTGGTCAAGGAGCAACTGAGGTGAGCATCACCCTTACCGTCGATCAGAAAGGCCCACGCTCTCAGATCGCTATGGATGGAACCCTGATCTTGTCGGTGCTGGGCTTGCTCGGATTCAGCGCAGTGATGGTATTTTCCGCGACGCTCGGCACGTACGGTTCTGATTCCAGTATCGTGCCGTTACTTAAACACGTATTCAGTATTGCGCTCGGTATCGTAGTTGCCTATCTGGCGTCCCAGATTGACATGAACATTTGGCAGCGATCCAGTCGCCTGCTTATGGTTATTGGGATTGTAATGCTGGCGTTGCTGCTGTTACCCGGGCTGGGTCGGGAAGTCAACGGCAGTACCCGCTGGTTTCCCATAGGTCTCCTTCAGTTTCAACCTTCCGAGGTTGTTAAAGTGCTGGCTGTGCTTTATCTGGCAGACCATTGTGCAAGAAGGTTGTCTCAGTTGAGTACTTTCAGGGTCAACATTATTGAACCTGCGCTTGTTTTCAGTGGAATTGCGGTGTTACTTCTGCTCGAGCCGGACTATGGCAGCACTGCAGTTATCCTTGTTACTGTACTGGGCATGCTGTTCCTTTCTGGTATTCGCCTGAGCTACTTCTTTGGTGCATTTTTTGCAGGTTTTGTGGCGATGGGCGTTCTAATCTTCTTTAACCCCAACAGGCTGCAAAGAGTTCTGTGCTTTCTCGACCCATTTGCCGAACCTTACGGGTGTGGATACCAGTTGGTTCAGGCACTGATTGCACTGGGGAGTGGTGAGTGGTTTGGTGTTGGGTTAGGTGCGAGTGTGCAGAAGCTGTTTTATCTGCCTGAAGCCAGCAATGATTTTCTGGTTGCGGTAATTGGGGAAGAGTTGGGCCTCGTCGGAATCGCAGTGCTTATCGCTCTCTACGTAACTCTGTGCTGGCGAGCCTTCCGAATTGCAGATCGGGCAGGTCGGGCTGGACAGATGTTCCAGGCTCGTGTTGCCCAAGGGCTGGGTCTGTTGCTGACGCTTCAGGTAATGGTGAATCTGGCTGTGAACCTGGGCGTCATACCCACCAAAGGGTTGACGCTGCCGCTGATGAGTTATGGTGGCAGCAGCATGATCAGTTGTTGTTTTGCGATCGGACTTCTGCTCTCAGTCGATCGATGTAGCCAACGGGCGCTTGGTACAAAACCATGAAAACGATCCTGATCATGGCCGGTGGAACTGGCGGACATGTCTATCCGGCGCTCAGTGTTGCGAAATCACTGATGAACCATGGCGTTGGTATTGTTTGGCTGGGTACCCGCTCGGGACTGGAGTCTTCAGTGGTCCCGGGTGAAGGAATCGACATGGAATGGATCGATGTTCACGGTGTACGGCGAAGTGGTTGGCTCCGGAAAATCGGATCTCCCGTAATGCTGATCAGGGCGATGCTGCAGGTCTATGCCGCAATCAGCCGCCGCAAACCGGTTGCTGTCCTTGGAATGGGTGGATTTGTAGCCGGTCCGGGTGGGCTGGTGGCCTGGTTGATGCGCCTGCCGCTGCTGATTCATGAAGCAAATGCAACTGCTGGTATTACGAATCGTCTGCTGGCGCCAATTGCAAGACGCGTGATGTGCGGTTTTCCCGATACGCCTGGCCTTGGCCAGCGGGCCGAATGGACGGGTAACCCGGTTCGGGAAGCTATCCTTTCTTTACCGATTCCAGAAGAGCGATACGGCAACCGGCAGGATCGCGTTCTGCACGTACTGGTGGTGGGCGGCAGCCAGGGCGCACGGGTACTCAATCAGGTCGTACCGGAAGCGATGGCTGAGTTGACGCCGGATCAGCGTCCCAAACTGCTACATCAGTGTGGGCGTGACCGAGCCCAGGAACTGTTTGCGCGCTACCGGGAGCTTGGCATCGAGGCGGATGTACGGGAATTCATAGAGGACATGGCTGCAGCCTATTACGAGGCCGATCTTGTGGTTTGCCGGGCCGGAGCCATGACAGTGGCCGAAATCTGTGCGGTAGGACTGGCGGCTGTACTGGTTCCCTATCCCTACGCTGCGGGGAATCATCAAAAAATAAATGCACAGTACCTGGTGTCGCAAGGTGCTGCTATTGCACTTGAAGAAAGTGAGTTCTCTGCCAATCTGTTGGCGCTAACGGTGAGAAAGTTTCAGGACGACCGATCGCGGCTGCTTTCGATCGCGCAGAAAGCGCGCGCGCTCGGTCGCCCAGACGCAATTGGCCGTGTGACTGGACAGTGTCTGGAGGTAGTCAGTGCGTGAGTTCGTTCAGCAGATACATTTTGTCGGAATTGGCGGGGTTGGTATGAGCGGAATAGGGTCGGTCATGCTCAATCTGGGTTACCGGGTGACAGGATCCGACATGGTTGAATCAGATGTGACAGAGCGACTGCGGGAGATGGGTGCAAAGGTGACCATCGGCCACAGTGCAGACAGTGTTGCGCAAGCAGATGTTGTTGTGACATCTACGGCTGTCAGCACAGACAACATTGAAGTGAAAGCCGCGGTAGATGCAGGCATCCCAGTTATTCCACGTGCGGAAATGCTGGGGGAACTGATGCGTTTCCGGCAGGGAATTGCGGTGGCCGGTACACACGGTAAAACCACAACGACCAGCCTGATAGCCGCTGTACTGGCTGCTGCCGGCATGGATCCGACATTTATTGTGGGTGGACTGGTAAAAAGTGTCAGCGGTAATGCACGGCTGGGTAGTGGTCGCTGGCTTATTGCCGAGGCTGACGAAAGCGATGCATCTTTTCTGTACTTACAGCCGTATCTCGCCGTGGTTACCAACATCGATAGCGATCACATGGATTTCTATGGTGGAAGCTTTGACAGGCTCGTCTCAACCTTCGCTGATTTTCTTTCCCATCTTCCCTTTTACGGTCTAGCGATCCTGTGTGCTGATGATCCTATTGTGGCCGACCTGCGGGTCAGGCTGAAAAAACCAGTCTTGACGTACGGCACTGAACGGGGGGCAGATTATTACGCCAGCGAGATCAGACCGCAGGGTTCTCACATGATGTTCCATGTCCATCTACCCGATGGTGCCAGATTACCGATAGATCTGGCACTGGCCGGGCGACACAATGTCCTGAACGCGCTTGCTGCTATTGCTGTCGCGGATAAGGTGGGCGCAAGCCATGAATCCATTGTGGAAGGGCTCAAGAATTTTCAGGGTATAGATCGACGCTTTGAGATTCTAGGTGAGCTGAGTGTTGCAGGAGGTTCCGCAGTTGTAGTTGACGATTACGCACACCACCCGAATGAAATCGCGGCCACCCTTGAAGCGGTTTCTGGGTGCTGGCCGGATCGACGTCGGGTCGTGGTTTTTCAGCCTCACCGTTACACCCGTACACGCGACCTGCTTGATGAGTTTGCCGCTCTGTTGGCTGCTGAAACACAGCTCGTCGTGACTGGCGTTTATCCAGCTGGCGAAGAGGTGATTGCCTCTGCCAGCGGCCCTGTGTTGTGTGAGCGGATTCGCGCACTCGGTGGCGTCGACCCGGTGTATCTGGAAGACGTATTTTTGCTACCGGACAAACTGCCAGAGCTTGTTCAGCCGGGGGATGTTGTGTTGACCCTGGGTGCGGGCAATATCGGTCATGTCGCGCGGAAACTGGTCGGAGAACAGAGTTGTGGTCTGGAGGGTGTCATCGAGTGACGCCAGCAGCAGCTATGAATTCAACGCGCTATTTTCCAACTGTTCGGGGAGAAGTTCGACGCCATGAGCTGATGGCACAGCATACCAGTTGGCGGGTTGGTGGACAGGCTGACTATTATTTTTGCCCTTGCGACAGAAATGACCTCTCTCAGTTTCTCCAAGTGCTTCCTCTGGAGACGCCCTTATTGTGGGTTGGACTGGGTTCGAATCTGCTTGTGCGGGATGGCGGATTCCGGGGTGCCGTGATCTGCTGTCATGGTGGTTTGTCTCAGTTGACACAACTGCAAGATCACGGCGTGGTTGCAGAGGCCGGTGTGGCGTGTGCCAAGGTGGCTCGATTTTGCGCAAGGGCAGGATTTGCCGGTGCGGAGTTTCTTGCCGGTATACCCGGTACGCTCGGTGGTGCTCTGGCAATGAATGCGGGTGCGTTCGGGAGCGAAATCTGGGATATCGTCGTCCAGGTGGAACTCATCAGCCGTGATGGCAGGGTTCAGCAGCATCCCGCCGGCGTCTTCAAAACGGGCTATCGCTGGGTTGAGTTATTGCCGGACCACTGGTTTGTGGGTGTGACGCTGAAACTTGCTCGCGGTACTGAAGACAAGGGTCGACAGCGCATCCGGTCATTACTGGTGGAACGCTCGGCAAAACAGCCGATTCAGGCATCCAGTGCGGGTTCCGTCTTTCGCAACCCTGCCGGGGATCATGCCGCACGGCTGATTGATCAGGCTGGACTGAAGGGCTTCAAGGTCGGTGGTGCGATGGTCTCCCATCAGCATGCCAATTTCATCATTAATTCCGGAAATGCCTGTGCCGGGGACATCGAGAAACTCATTGAGTGCATACAAACGCGGGTTAAAGTCAAGTTCGGGATTCTCCTTGAAACTGAAGTCAGGATCGTCGGAGACCGGTTATGAGTTCTGATCGTATAGCCAACGCTCAAGACGGTGAATTAACTGACGCCATGATTGGCCAGCGGAAAAAGACCATGTACAAACCGAGTTTGTGGATCACGATCACGGTTGTACTTTTAATGACAGGCGTTGTTCTGGTTGATCAACTAATGCGGCCAGGTCGTTTCACGATAGAAAGAATTGATGTACACAGCAGTTCGGCCCGCGTGGATGCACGGATGGTCGAGCGGACTGCTTGGTTAGCACTGATTGGCAACTATTTTACTGCCGACCTTGAGGAAATCGAGAGCGCCCTTGTTCGTTTACCAGGTGTCTACCAGGCAGCGGTGAGAAGGCACTGGCCAGATACACTGGAAGTCTCGATTACGGAGGCCGGTGCGATTGCGCTATGGTATGCGACTGACGGCAGCGCCCTTGAGGTTCAGGATTATGTGAATCTGCCGCCAGATTCCAATATCACTCTGCAACCGGTTTTGCGTAGCCCAACAGCTGACCGACATACCGTGATTGATGCCTTTCTCGACCTGGTATCAGGTCTGACCCCACTTGGCCTGGAGGTCAGGAACTTATCTGTCAATGAAGCTGGCGACTGGATGGTGGTGTTGCAATCGGCATCCCTGCAGACCCCGGCCGAGCTGGAAATCGTCGTGGGCAGAGGTGATCCGGTACGCAAGGTCGATCAGTTTGCTGTGGTGTTCGATTCGTTTTTGCAAGACCGGCTGGCGGACATCGAACGTGTGGACATGCGCTATGACAGCGGTTTTGCTATCCAGTGGCGAGGCGGCGGTAGCGGTGTGGTTCAACTGGCAGCCCATGGACAGTTGGACAACTGAGTAAGTCAGCGATGATCAAAAACCGCGAAAACAACATCTTTGCCGGTTTGGATATTGGTACATCCAAGGTTGTGGCGATTGTCGGTCGGGTCCAGCCTGACTCAAGCCTGGAGATTATCGGTATGGGGCAGCACATCTCCAAAGGTCTCCGCAAGGGTGTCGTGGCGAACATCGAGTCGACGGTCGATTCCATTCAGAAAGCGGTAGAAGAAGCAGAACTCACGGCAGACTGTCGGATTAATTCAGTATTCGCCGGCATAGCAGGTGCCCACATCAGCAGCCTGAATTCTCATGGGGTTGTCGCGATTCGTGATAAAGAAGTTGATGTTGCTGATATCGAACGTGTTATCGAAGCCGCCCGTGCCCAAGCTATACCCAATGATCAGCGGGTATTACACATCTTGCCACAAGATTTCATTATTGACGGGCAGGAAGGCGTACGCGAACCCATAGGGATGAGCGGGGTGCGCCTGGAAACCAAGGTGCACATTATTACGGGTGCTTTGAGCGCGGTACAAAACATCGATAAGTGTATTCGACGCTGCGGGTTGGAAGTGGATGATCTGGTATTGGAGCAACTGGCATCGAGCTATGCAGTGCTCGATGCCGATGAGAAAGAACTGGGTGTTTGTCTGGTGGATATTGGCGGCGGTACGTCAGATATAGCGGTATTCACAGAGGGTGCAGTCAGACACACTGCTGTGCTGCCGATAGCGGGGGATCAGATCACAAACGATGTAGCTGTGGCCCTCCGGACCCCAACCCAGGCAGCCGAAGAGATCAAGATAAAGTTTGCCTATGCACTGGCACGGCTGGCACCGGAGGGAGAGTTGATCGATACACCCAGTGTCGGCGACCGCGCACCGCGCAAGCTTGCTCTGTCTCAGCTGGTAGACGTCGTAGAGCCACGTGCTGAAGAGCTTTTCCTGCTGGTGAAAGACGAGTTGCGTCGAAGTGCATACGAAGACCTGTTGGGAGCGGGGATTGTGTTGACCGGCGGCAGTTCAAAAATGGAAGGTATGGTTGAGTTGGCAGAAGAAGTCTTCCGGTTACCCGTTCGGCTTGGCATCCCCCACTACACCGGTTCGCTGAGTGAAGTGGTAAGAAGTCCTATCTACGCCACTGCTATCGGCTTGCTGCTGTTTGGTCATCGACATCAGAGCAGGCCTGAAGTGCATAGCAAAGCATTTGGATGGGCAGATCAGCCGATCCAGCGTATGAGAAGCTGGTTCAGTAAGTATTTCACGGAAGAGTAAACCAGACGTATAGGAATTTACGATGACTTGGAGATAGGGGCTTGGAAATTTCGGGCTGTTGAAATTATTGCTTGAGTAATAACGTTTAACCTTGGCGAAAGGAGCTTAATCATGTTTGAACTGATGGAAACTGCAGGCCAGCAGGCTGTCATTAAGGTGCTGGGAATTGGGGGTGGTGGCGGTAATGCAGTTGATCACATGCTGTCGGCAAACCTCGAAGGTGTTGAGTTTATTAACGCCAACACTGATGCCCAGGCTCTCAGACGCTCGGGTGTATCAAAAGTTCTTCAGCTTGGTGAGAACCTGACCAAAGGGCTGGGTGCGGGAACAGACCCGGATGTTGGTAGGCAGGCTGCGACTGAAGATCGGGACAAGATAGCCGAGGTGCTCGATAACACGGATATGATTTTTCTGACAGCCGGCATGGGTGGCGGTACGGGTACCGGTGCTGCACCTGTGATTGCTCAGCTGGCACGAGAGAAGGGCATTCTGACGGTTGCAATTGTCACTCGGCCGTTCAAATTCGAGGGGCGAAAGCGCGTAGAGGCGGCAGACCGGGGTATCAGTGAACTGGGTGGGCTGGTCGATTCACTGATCATTATTCCCAACGAGAGGATTCTGGAAGTCATGGGGGGGCAGGTGACTTTACTGGACGCCTTTGCCAAAGCAAACGAAGTTCTATTCAATGCTGTACAGGGCATTTCAGAGTTGATAACACGTCCAGGATTGATCAACGTTGATTTTGCAGACGTCAAAACTGTGATGTTGGAGATGGGCATGGCGATGATGGGCTCAGCTACTGCAACGGGGCCGGATCGAGCTATCGATGCCGTGCACGGTGCAGTATCAAGCCCGCTGCTTGAAGATGTCGATATCTATGGTGCACGAGGACTATTGGTTAACATTTCCGCAGGTCCGGACATGACGCTTGATGAGTATGCACACATTGGAGAGGTGGTGAATAACTATGCCTCGGAAGATGCCACGGTGGTGATCGGAACCACGCTAGACCCCGAAATGGAAGGGGACCTTCGGGTCACCATGGTTGCGACAGGCATCCGTAATGGTACGGCGAGACCCGACATCCATCTGGTGAGGGAAGATGCAAGCGACAGTGCACCCGCAGAAGAACCTGTTCTGGATCTAGATACCCCTACGGTCATTCGGCGCCGTTCCCAGGCACCTCGTCTAGCCGAGGGTAATGCCGCTGTCGATATGGATTATCTGGACATACCGGCATTTCTGAGACGTCAGACCGAGTAAAACCCCAATTAAATTAACGATCTAGGAGAAATCGACGAAAATGCAAAAAAAGTGGTAAAAAAATTGTAAAACAGGTACACAGTCAGGGAATACTAATGTACCATTGAGAACATGTCTGAAATCTGCCTTTTAGGCGCTGAATGCGACCCTATAACAACACAGGAACAGGTCGCATGATCAGGCAAAGAACCCTGAAAAATGTCATTCGCGCAACTGGCGTTGGCTTGCATACCGGCGAGAAGGTTTATCTGACACTGCGCCCCGCACCCGCGGGCACCGGTATCGTGTTCCGGCGTATCGACCTCGACCCGGTAGTCGAGATTAATGCGTCGCCGGAACGTGTTGGCGATACCCGGTTGTCTACATCACTTGAATCATGCGGAACACGCGTGTCAACGGTCGAGCACCTGATGTCTGCCTTTGCGGGTCTTGCCGTCGATAATGCATGGGTCGACCTAACGGCAGCAGAAGTTCCGATCATGGATGGCAGTGCCGCTCCTTTTGTCTTTCTGATCCAGTCAGCAGGAATTCAGGAGCAAAACGTCCCTAAGCAATTCATCCGAATCAAACAAGTGATTGAGGTGCACGACGGTGACAAATGGGCGCGTTTTGAACCTTTTGAAGGATTTAAAGTGACTTTCAGTATTGATTTTGATCATCCAATCCTGAAGTCATCTAGCCAGAGTGCGAGCATTGATTTTTCGACCACCTCTTTCATGAAAGAGATCAGCCGTGCCCGTACTTTCGGCTTTCTGCAGGATGTCGAGGCACTTCAGGATGCCGGACTTGCAAGAGGCGGCAGTCTCGATAATGCAATCGTGATGGATGCGTATCACATCCTGAATGATGAAGGACTTCGATACGGTGACGAATTTGTGCGACATAAAATCCTCGATGCGATCGGAGATCTGTATCTACTGGGTCACCCACTGGTGGGATCGTTCACTGCACACAAGTCTGGGCACTGTCTCAACAACAGACTGCTTCAGGAGCTCGTTGCACAGTCCGAGGCGTGGGAACTGGTCTCGTTTGAAGATGATCGAAGTGCGCCTATCAGTTTTACCCGACCTGCAGTTTCTCAATAGTTTCCCCATCAGGCCCTGAATCTGTAGCGATAGGGGTCGAATTTGACCGCTTGTGGCTTGCATCGCATCAGGCATTCGATGCAGATCCTTGCAGACAGGCAGCTGCAGGTCCGATGAACCGCAGATGCGCATGACGTTGACTTACGCTAGCATCAGCGCGGTTACCGGAGTGCTGGCCGTCTGAATCACCTTGCGCGGGTCAAATGCCCGTTATCGCTCTAGTGCAGTGGGAGTTACAACGCGTGGAATTTACCCTTACTGAAGAACAGAAAATGCTGATCGAAAGCGCCCGCCGCTTCGTCGAGCAGGAACTGTACCCACACGAGGATGAAGTCGAAAAAACCGATCAGGTATCTTCGGAGCTACGCCACGAGATTGTTCGTAAGGCCATTGAACTGGGGTTCTATGCTGCAAATATGCCCGCAGAGCTCGGCGGTGGCGGACTTGATGCCGTGTCGCTGACTCTGTTTGAACGAGAGCTTGGCCGGGCTAATTTTGCACTGCAGTATCTTGTTGGCCGGCCCAGTAATATCCTGCAGGCTTGCACTGGCGAGCAGAGAGAGCGGTATCTTCTACCCTGCATAAAGGGTGAAAAAATCGATTGTCTCGCGATGACCGAGCCAGGCGCCGGATCCGATCTTCGTTCAATGGCCTGTAGAGCGGATCAGAACGGTGGCGACTATGTTATTACTGGCACTAAACATTTTATCAGCCATGCTGATATCGCCGATTTTGTTATTTTGTTTGCGGCAACGGGAGAAGAGAGCTCCAGTCGTGGACCTAGAAAGTTGATCAGTGCGTTTCTGGTTGACAAGGGGACCCAAGGATTCAATGTGCGTCCGGGCTATCACTGTGTCTCTCACCGGGGTTACCACAACTGTATTCTTGAATTCGATCAATGCCGGATTCCAGCATCGCAGATGCTGGGTCATGAACATCAAGGTTTTGAGGTTGCCAATGACTGGCTTGGCGCGACCCGGCTTCAGGTGGCAGCAATGTGCCTGGGCCGTGCCCATCGTGCATTGGAACTTGCTATAGACTGGGCTGTAGACAGAAAGCAGTTTGGACAGCCGATCGGTCGTTTCCAGGGTGTTGGGTTCAAGATTGCGGAGATGCGAATGCGTCTTGAAGCCGCTGAACTTCTGACCTTGAAGAGTGCGTGGAAAACTGATCAGGGTAGTGCAACTGACTCAGACTACGCGATGGCAAAACTCTATACGACCGAGATGCTGGCTTATGTGGCTGATGAAGCGATCCAGATTCATGGTGGCATGGGACTGATGGCTGACCTGCCGCTCGAGCGGATATGGCGTGACGCCCGCGTTGAGCGAATCTGGGAAGGTACCAGCGAAATTCAAAGACATATTATCTCGAGAGATATTCTGAGGCCTCGCTGGGACTAGACGATTTGGACGCTGAGCAGAGCGCTTTCGATCTCGAACGTCTTTTTAGACCCAAGACTGTCGCCGTATTTGGTGGTCGAGAAGCCGCAGAGGTGGTGCGGCAGTGTACGCGTCTGGGTTTCCAGGGAGAGATATGGCCGGTACACCCGCGACATAACGAAGTTGCAGGCCATCGTTGCTATCGCGATACCAGTGAACTGCCTGGTGCGCCTGACGTTAGTTTTATTGGTGTCAACCGCCGGCAAACCATCGAGATCGTTGCTGAACTACGGAAGATTGATGGCGGCGGTGCGGTCTGCTACGCCTCAGGATTCAGCGAAAGTGAGGACGGTGAACAGCTTCAGGCAGAACTGGTCCAGGCCGCTGGCAATATGCCGATCCTTGGGCCGAATTGCTATGGCCTGATCAATTACTTAGATGGCGCATTGCTGTGGCCCGACCAGCACGGTGGTCAGCGGGTGAAGCGAGGTGTGGCGCTGTTTACCCAGAGCAGTAACATCCTGCTGAACCTGACCATGCAGACCCGCGGTCTGCCTATAGCCTATGTTCTGGCGCTGGGAAACCAGGCCCAGACGGATGTCGCGCATGCCATTGAAGCAGTAGTGGCCGATGACCGTGTGACCGCAGTGGGACTGCACATAGAAGGATTTAGGGATGTGCAGACTCTCGAGCGTGCAAGCAGACTTGCGCGGGACAGGCACCTGCCGATGGTGGCCATCAAGGCCGGTTCGAGTGCACGTGGCGCCGGGCTTGCTTTGTCACATACCGCCTCACTGGCAGGTACCGACCGGGTCGCCGATGCGCTTCTGGACAGACTGGGGATCGCCAGGGTCCGTTCATTGGACAGTCTGATTGAAACCCTGAAACTGCTTCATGTACACGGGCCGCTGTCCGGTAGCCGCATATGTTCCATGAGTTGTTCAGGTGGTGAGGCGATGCTGATGGCAGACGCGGCAGAAAGTCGAGATGTCAGCTTCCCCGAGCTCTCCCCTGATCAGCACCAGCAGGTCAGGGAGACCCTCACAGACCTGGTAACCGTATCGAACCCGCTCGACTACCACACGTTTAACTGGAATGATGAGGAAAAACTTTACCAGACGTATCGTACGATGCTCAGTTGTGGCTTTGACTTGTCGGTGCTGGTGTTGGACTTTCCTCGACGGGACAACTGTCAATGGGATACATGGCATCCGGCCGTGAGCGCAATCGAAAGAGCAGCACAGGACACGGGGCAGCAGACAGCGATATTGGCCAGTTTGCCTGAAAACTTGCCCGAAGATACTGCTCGCGACTTCATCGATCGCGGTATCGCACCATTATGCGGGATTGAACAGGCAATGGACGCGGTCGAAGCTGCAGCCAGGATTGGACATCTCTGGCGCCAGGCATCGCCTTTAATGCTGCCGGGTGTGACCACTAAAATCAGACAAGGGTCGTTTATCGTTGATGAGTGGGAGGGAAAAGCCTGGTTGTCGGAGTTGGGCCTGGTTGTTCCACGGGGACGACTGGTGCGAAGTGTCGATGAGTCGGTTGAGGCAGCTGGTGAAATTGGATTTCCTGTTTGTGTGAAAGCCTGTGACGCCAGCTTAAGGCATAAGAGTGATCAGGCAGCTGTTACATTGAATGTATTGGATGAACAACAACTCAGAAAGTCAGCTGAGCGCTTGCTTACCTACTATGACAGGCTGATCGTAGAGGAGATGATCACTGATGCGCTGGCCGAACTGATCATTGGCGTTGAACACGACCCACAGGTCGGTCCTTGCATGATGCTGGGAACCGGTGGTGTTCTGGTGGAATTGCTCCAGGATGTACAAATCGTTCTCTTACCCGCCCGGCGATCAGAATTTGAATCAGCCCTGGAAAAGCTCAGAGTGATGCCCTTGCTTAAGGGGTATCGCGGCACAAGTCGGGGTGATACGGTTGCGTTGCTTGATTGTCTCGAGACCCTGTCCAGCCATATCCTATCGGCGACTGACCCTGTTTCAGGGCTGGATATCAATCCGCTGCTGGTTCGACCTTCGGGGAAAGGCGTAGTGGCTGCTGACGTGCTGTTAAACCAGGTACACAAGCCGTTGTCGGGCGGGCGAGATTCGGTCTAATTTAAGTCAGATCGGTTGCAGCGGGCCGCCCGTTTTGCGGCCAGCACCAACATAAGGAGTTGAATCGAGGATGGATACACCAATTCATGTTGAGAAGCGTTCATCTGTACTGGAAGTTACCCTCAATCGACCTAAAGCCAACGCCATCGACGTCGCGACCAGTCGGCAGATGGGGGAAGTCTTCGCGGCCTTTCGGGATGATCCCGATCTGCGGGTTGCCGTGATTACCGGTGCTGGCGAAAAGTTTTTCTGCCCAGGTTGGGACCTTAAGGCGGCTGCAGACGGTGAGGCGGTCGACAGTGATTACGGTGTTGGAGGATTTGGCGGCCTGCAGGAGTTGCCGGACCTGAATAAGCCGGTTGTAGCTGCGGTAAACGGTATTTGTTGTGGCGGTGGGCTGGAGCTCGCGCTGTCAGCTGACATTATCCTCGCTGCCGATCACGCGACTTTTGCACTGCCCGAAATCAACTCGGGAACAATTGCTGATGCCGCGACGCTCAAGCTGCCCAAGCGGATTCCCTACCACATTGCCATGGAATTACTGTTCACCGGTCGCTGGCTTGACAGCAGTGAAGCACACCGCTGGGGGTTGGTAAATCATATCGTACCGGCTGCCGAGTTGATGACGCGGGCCCGGGAACTTGCCGAGACTTTAGCGCGGGGTCCACCACTGGTTTATGCGGCTATCAAGGAGGTCGCACGAGCAGCTGAGAATATGCGGTTTCAGGATGCGCTGAACGGAATCACAGGTCGAACTTTCCCGACAGTTGATCGGCTCTACAGCAGTGAAGATCAGATTGAAGGTGTTCGTGCTTTTGCCGAGAAACGAAAACCTCTCTGGCGTGGTCGATGATCCGCTCGCTGAGGTTAAGCAGGGTCGTTTTCCGGGCGATATCAAGTGTAATGCTCAGTTATCGGTTTGCCGGTGCTGACTGAGTCGGTGCAGCACCCTGCGCAGGCCGGGAGTTGCTACGGTGTGGGCACTTTGCTCAAGTGCGCAGGCTGAAGCAGATTCGATCGGTTCGGGCTTTCTTGGTGTTATCACCGGCACCCGGTCTGCCTCTGGGGGCCTGACTTTGACGGTGATTTCCTCGCAACCGACACCATGAGACTTGAGTTCGGCCATGATCGTGTTTTTTTGCAGGGTGATAGCGTGTCCCCATACCGGTGAATCCGCAAACACGACAAGTTTGCTGTCCTCTAGTGCAACCCGCGTGTGTGCAGCGATGTCGGCGCTGACGGTAAGCAGCCAGGATCGGGTTGCTTTGTCTGTATCGTCACGGGGATCTGCTGCAGCGGATGCTGACACAGATTTCACCAGAGCCCCTACTGGTCTGAAAGTTGATTCGCTCATGATAAAATTTGTCCAATAGTATCAGTTTAACTGGGATAGAGATGCCTTCAGGTCGGTTACGGACGAAACCGGTTGCCAGCCGACCGTTTGAGATCGCCGGAATCATTACTTTGATCTGGTACCCACAGACACGGGAGATATTGTTCTGATGTTCGGTAAATTTGCCACAAAGATTTTCGGCAGTCGCAACCAGAGAAATCTAAAGCGAATGGGCCGTATGGTTGATCTGATTAATTCGGCAGAAGAGCAGATAGCCGGGCTTGATGATGGTGAGCTGGCGGCCAAGACCGATGAGTTTCGTCGGCGCTCTGGCGAAGGTGAGAGCCCGGAAGACCTGATGTCGGAAGTGTTTGCGGTTGTGCGTGAGACGGCAAGACGTACTCTGGATATGCGGCACTTCGATGTGCAGTTGATCGGTGGCATGGTCCTGTACGAGGGCAAGATCGCAGAAATGCGTACGGGTGAAGGCAAGACCCTGGTTGCAACCCTGCCGGCGTATCTGACTGCTGTCTGCGGTGGGACTGTCCATGTAGTCACAGTGAACGACTACCTCGCAGCCCGTGATGCCGACTGGATGGGGAAAATCTACAAGTTCCTAGGTCTGACAGTGGGCGTGATCGTATCCGGGCAGGACCCTGAGTCTAAACGAAGTGCTTACGCGTGCGATATCGTTTACGGCACCAACAATGAGTATGGTTTTGACTATCTACGCGACAACATGGCATTCGGGATCGAAGACCGTGTTCAGCGTTCACTC
The DNA here is from genome assembly GCA_022450155.1 of Gammaproteobacteria bacterium. Classification (NCBI taxonomy): domain Bacteria; kingdom Pseudomonadati; phylum Pseudomonadota; class Gammaproteobacteria; species Gammaproteobacteria bacterium. The sequence continues at coordinate 32,421 of JAKUQR010000027.1, forward strand.
GATTTTGCCATCGTAGACGAAGTGGACTCCATCCTGGTCGATGAGGCCAGAACACCATTGATCATATCGGGCTCGACCGAAGACAGTACTGATCTGTATGTGAAGATCAATCAGATCATCCCACGACTGGTGCGGCAGCATGAAGAAGAGGGTCCGGGTGATTTCTCTGTCGATGAGAAGAACAAGCAGGTCTTTCTGACTGAAGATGGCCACGAAAGCACCGAAACGTTGCTGCTCGAAGCAGGGTTGCTGGACGAGGGGTCGAGTCTCTATGACGTTGGCAACATCAGTCTGGTGCATCATCTGTATGCAGCACTGCGTGCCCACTCCTTGTTTCAGCGTGATGTTGATTACATCGTTCGCGACCGTCAGATCGTGATTATCGATGAGTTCACCGGACGCATGATGGCAGGGAGGCGTTGGGGGGAAGGCCTTCATCAGGCTGTAGAAGCCAAAGAAGGTGTTCCAATCCAGCACGAGAACCAGACCCTCGCAGCGATCACTTTCCAGAATCTGTTCAGGTTGTACGATAAGTTGTCCGGTATGACGGGTACTGCAGATACTGAAGCTGTGGAATTTCAACAGATTTATGGACTTGAAGTGATGGTCATACCGACCAACATGCTGATGATTCGCGATGATCAGCCAGATCTGGTTTATCGTACTCAGGGTGAAAAATTCAAAGCCATCTGCAGCGGTATAGAGCACTGTCGCGACAAGCAGCAGCCTGTTCTGGTGGGAACTGCCTCCATCGAAACTTCTGAGTATCTTTCGGGAATTCTCCGTCAGTCTGGCATTGATCATGAGGTCCTGAACGCGAAACACCATGAGCGGGAGGCCCGTATCATTGCACAGGCCGGTCAGCCAGGCGCTGTCACAATCGCAACGAATATGGCAGGTCGTGGAACGGACATCGTTCTGGGCGGTAACCTGGAGATGGAACTTTCCGACCTAGATGAGGGCCGGGAAGCCGACCGGGCGTCGATTCGCGAGCAATGGCAGCAACGCCACGAACAAGTGGTCAAGGCGGGCGGTCTGCATGTGCTAGGAACTGAACGCAATGAATCCCGCCGCGTCGACAATCAGCTTCGCGGTCGTTGCGGGCGCCAGGGTGATCCGGGATCGAGCCGGTACTATCTTTCCATGGAAGATAATCTGATGCGTATTTTTGGCTCGGAGCGCGTATCCGGGTTGATGGAGAAGATGGGTATGGAAGAGGGTGAGGCGATCGAACACAGTTGGGTGACCCGTGCAATTGAAAATTCTCAGAAGAAGGTGGAGGGCCGAAACTTTGATACCCGAAAACAACTGCTGGAATATGACGACGTCGCGAATGAGCAGAGAAAGGTGATCTACGAGCAGCGCAATCGGTTGATGGAGGTGGATGATATCTCCGACACCATTGGCATGGCACGTACCGAAGTTGTCAATGAGCTGATCGATGTTCACCTACCGCCCGAGAGTCTGGAGGAGCAATGGGATATCCCGAGCCTTGAGAAGGAAGTCGAGGCCCGTTTTGGACTGGCAATGCCCGTTGGTCAATGGCTGGCGGAAGACGACGCGCTTCACGAGGAGACACTCCGCCAACGAATCGAGTCAGAAGTAATCAGTGCCTATGAGCAAAAGGCTGCCGGTGTGGGTGAAGAGGTCATCCGACACCTCGAGAAGGCCATTATGCTGCGGGTTCTGGATGAACAGTGGAAGGACCACCTTGCCCAGATGGATCACCTGCGTCAGGGCATTGGACTCCGGGGATATGCGCAGAAGAACCCAAAACAGGAGTACAAACGCGAAGCCTTCGGGATGTTTACCGAGGTACTGGACCGGGTTAAGAACGAGACCATTGGGATTTTGTCGAAGATCCAAATACAGACCTCGGCCGAAGTTGAGGAGCTGGAGGTGCAGCGTCGCCGTCAGGGCGTAGATGGGCGTGAATACCTGCATCCCAGCGCCACAGCTGAACCTCTACCTACGCCGCACCCGGAACACCAGCCGAATGCTTTGGCACCGCAGTCCGGTCAGGCCGCTGCGGTGGCGACCCAGCCCTTTGTCCGTAGTGGACCCAAGGTCGGCCGCAACGCACCCTGTCCTTGCGGTTCCGGTAAAAAATACAAACATTGCCACGGCAAGTTGTGACAGTTACAAAGCTTTTCTGAGAGGGTTGACCGATTGCCTGACGTCTACAAGTCTCCGCTGGCGCCTCGGCGTTTCCCCCGCATACCGGAAGTGGCAGGTGTTCGACTGGCGGTTGTGGCTGCTGGGATCAAATATCGGCGCCGTAACGACCTGCTACTGGTTGCCTTGTCGCAGGGCACGACCGCTGCAGGGGTCTTCACCCGCTCCAGTACAGCATCGGCACCGGTGACCTGGTGCCGCGACAGCATCGCTTCAGGTCGGGCCCGTGCACTGCTGGTCAACAGCGGTAATGCCAATGCATTTACGGGTAGCCAAGGTATGCGCGATGTCAGGTGGTCTGCCCGGCGCACTGCCAAGGCACTGGCTTGCCGTCCCGGTGCGGTACTGGTCGCCTCAACCGGGGTGATTGGTGAGCCGTTGCCGGTGGATCGGATAGATACTGTGTTTCCCAGACTCGTCAGGGATCTGGGAAATGCGTCCTGGTATCAGGCTGCCCGGGCGATTACCACGACGGATACGTTTGCCAAAGGTGCCTATCGCCGGTGCCGGATCGGTGATACCGAAATCACGATTGCGGGCATTGCAAAAGGCTCCGGTATGATCGCCCCCGACATGGCAACGATGCTGGCTTTTGTATTTACGGATGCACGCATTCCAGCCGCTGTACTGAGATCTGTACACCGCGCAGCTGTTGACCGTTCTTTTAACTGCATTACTGTCGATAGCGATACCTCGACCAGTGACACTGCAGTACTGGCAGCAACGGGCCAGGCGCGTAACGCGGAGCCTGAAAGCATATCGGATCGAGCACTGAGAAACTTCAAGCAGGCGCTGCTGGAGGTTTATGTGGACCTGGCGACGCAGGTCGTGAAAGATGGGGAAGGCGCGAGCAAGTTCATCACCATCGACGTTGAGGGCGCCACCTCGGATACTGCTGCCCGCAAAGTCGGCCTCTCCATTGCTGAGTCGCCGCTGGTTAAGACGGCCATTGCAGGGGAAGATGCGAACTGGGGTCGCATCGTCATGGCAGTTGGCAAGTCCGATGCTCGGGTTGACCAGCAACTTCTGAGTGTCTCAATGGGTGGTGTCCTGATCGCTCACCGGGGACAGCGTGTTGCCGGTTATACCGAGTCAATCGTGGATCAGCACCTGCAGGGAAGCCATGTTCAGATCAGTGTGAATCTGGGATTGGGGCGTGGTCGTGCGCGAGTCTGGACCTGTGACCTGACCCACGAGTACATTCGGATAAACGCGGAATACCGGACCTGATACCCTGGGTGTAGTGCTGTACGGGCCCAGATTCCGTTGGCCACGAACTAATCGTTCGATTGTTCTGGCCCCCTGGCGAGTGCCAGGTAACGTTGGTGCAGGCGGTCGATTCGGGCATGAAGGTCATCGATCCCGCCGTCATTAATCAGCAGATCATCGGCTGCACGTCGCCGTTGTTCGTCTGAAACCTGCGCCGACAATATGGCGGTGATCTCGCTTTCTGTGAGGTCGCTTCGTGCCTGTATCCAGGTTCTGCGCCGGTCCTCGGATGCTTCGATCACCAGTATCCGGTCGTAACTCGCGTGTTGACCGGTTTCAATAAGAAGCGGGATCGAAAACAGGCAGTAGGGTGATTGGGTACGGCTTGCCGCCTCATTCATTCGCCGCCGGATCTCGGGGTGGAGGATCGATTCCAGTTGCTTACGGGATTCGGGATCACCAAACACTATGTTTCTCAAGGCGGTCCGGTCGAGGTTGCCGTCACGATCAAGCACCGAGTCACCAAAAACGTCCACGATCTTCTGGACAGCCGGTTCTCCAGCCTGTGTCATCTCATGTGAAGTCTCGTCAGCATCAATCACCGGTACGCCCAGTTTCCGGAAGTAATCACTGACTGTTGTCTTACCCGACCCGATGCCACCTGTTAATGCAATTCTCAGCATCGCGAACTCAACCCAGACCAGTAAACCGGAGATAACCATTGACCAGTTGTTGGCCAAAGAGCATCGCTATAAAGCCAGCCCCTGCAAGGTAAGGTCCGAAAGGCAGTGGCTGGCGGCTGTTCAGTCGGCCTGCTGTGATCATGCTGATGCCGACTGCAGCACCGACCACCGATGCCAGCAGGATGACCAGAGGCAGCATCTGCCAGCCGAGCCAGGCACCAAGGGTCGCCAGCAGCTTGAAGTCACCGTGGCCGAATCCGGTACGCCCAGTGATGAACCGGTATAGGTGATAGACGAACCACAGGGACAGATAACCCGCGACAGCACCGATGACCGCCGAATGAATGTCGCAGAATCCGCCTGCGAGATTGACCAGGAGCCCGAGCCAGAGCAGCGGCAGGGTCATGACATCGGGCAGCAGAAAATGATCGACATCGATAAACGTCAGTGCGATCAGAGTCCAGCTGAAGATTAGAGCCGGAACAAGCACTGAGCTGACGCCAAAGCGCCACATGACGACCAGTGTCACAGCTGCAGTGAATGCCTCGACTGCCGGATAGCGGATCGAAATCTGGGCCTGGCAGCTCGAGCATCGCCCACGCAGGATCAAGAAGCCCAGTACCGGTATATTTTCCCACCAGCGAATGACATGATTGCACGTCGGGCAATGAGATCGTCCCAGCACAATGCCTGGTGGTGGTTTCGCACTGACCTGGGAAGGGTCTGAGACTGCTTCAGCGGGTTGCCACTGATAGGCAAGGCGCGGCGGCAGGCGAATGATCACCACGTTGAGAAAACTGCCGACCACAAGGCCCAGTAACAGCCCCAGTAAGCCGCTGGTTGCGGGCATCTCGGTCAGAAGATCTAGGTATTCCACAGGCCAGACGCCCTCTGCGTTGCAAACACCAGAGGTCTAGACCACGGATGCCATCTTAAAGATGGGCAGGTACATCCCGATAACCAGCGTACCAACGATACCCCCCAGAACTACCATGAGCAGTGGTTCAATCAATTTACTCATGTTGTCTACTGCTTCGCGGACTTCACGTTCGTAAAAATCAGCGACCTTGTTGAGCATGTCTTCTATGGCGCCGGACTCTTCACCGGTGGTGGTCATCTGGATAACCATCGCCGGAAACAGGCCTGTATCCGCCATTGACGCTGATAACGATCGGCCGGTGCTGACGGATTCGCGGATGTTGCTGCAGGCGTTGCTATACACGCTGTTTCCCGTTGCGCCAGCCACAGAATTAAGAGATTCAACCAGGGGTATGCCAGAA
>JAKUQR010000028.1 GCA_022450155.1 Gammaproteobacteria bacterium
CAAGAAAAGTTCCCGCCGTCAGCACCACGGACCGGGCGTCAACAGTCAGTCCACTCTGCGTAACGATACCGGTTACGCAATCGTTCTCGATAACCAGACCGTCCACGGCCTGTTGAAAAAGGCTCAGGTTCGGCTGGTTTTCAACACGCTGACGAATCGCCTGTCTGTACAGCACCCGGTCAGCCTGAGCACGAGTCGCCCGCACCGCCGGACCTTTTCTAGCGTTGAGGATGCGGAACTGTATTCCGGCTCGATCAATTGCCTGTGCCATCGCCCCACCCAAGGCATCGATTTCTTTGACGATATGGCCCTTGCCAATTCCGCCAATGGCCGGGTTACAGGACATCTGTCCGATGGTCTCTATACTGTGGGTGATCAGCAGCGTTCGGGCGCCCGTCCGCGCGGCGGCGAGCGCCGCTTCGGTACCTGCATGCCCACCGCCGATTACGATGACATCAAACTGGTCTGGGTATTTCATTTGCCAGCATGCCTGCCTAGTTCTTGCTCCAATAATAGTCGTAGCGACTGTGAATCTGACTGGTAAACGATACCGCCTCAGCATGGGATAGGCTGGTATCGTCAGGAAACCAGACGGCGGTATAGAGTTTTGTGCCGTGCTGTTCTTTCAAGGTTTTCAATTGCACATGCAATTGTGCCCTCGACAGCTCAACGTATCCGTCCCCACCCGGCAACTTGAGAGCATAGTGGTGGCCAGTTTCATCCTTCCAGTACTGTATGCGAACCACATAGCGGCCCACCTTGCTTCGCGCCGGTTTGATCAGCCGATTGTACTCGTACTCAAGTTCCGTATTGCGGGCTTTCAGGATCTCAAGTGCTTCAAGATCTTCTTTTAGCAAATCCCGTTCCTGCTTGAACGCCGCTACCTCGTCCGCATGTTTGGCGCGCAGGGTCTCCAATTCTACTTTGGTCAGCTTGTACTGTTCGCCCACCGCTTCGAGCTGGCCCGTCAACGAGGCTTTTTCTTCGGACAACGATGTGGCCCGCGCCTCAAGTGACTGCTTGTCCTGTGTCAACCTTTGGTTTGCTGCCTCAAGCTGTTCGCGTGCTTGCGCAACCACAGCCATTTCCTGTTGCAGTGTCTGCTTCAGGGTGGCCAGTTCCGCCAGCCGACGCGCCAGGGAACGCTTCTCTTCGGAAAGACGGGCAGCATCCTCTTTATACTTTCTCTGGGCCGAAGCCAGTTGGTCTTTCAGTGTCTCCAGCCGTGCTACCTGCGCGCGCAACACAGAGTTCTTCTCGAACAGCTCGTCACGTTTCTGCGCTAACTCCGCATTCTCATCAGTTTCAAGCAATAGCTTGAGCTGTAAATCTCGTCTAAATTGTTCAGCAACGCTCAGCTTGTCAATCAGGGTGAGGGTGTCCTGCTCCGCCTCTTGTCGACCTGCCTCGTCCTGTGCTTTTGCCTGCGTTAACTCAGCGTAAGCATCTCGCAGGGACTGGATTTCGTTTCTCAGCTTGACGATCTCACTCCGCTGGTTACTGCGCGCATCCTCGAGTGTTGTGATCTTTCCGGTCGCTTCCTGGTGCTCGGTCTGCAGCCGGTCATATTCGTGCTGCAGGGACTGGATTTTGTTGCTCAGCTTCACGATCTCGATCTGTAAGTCGCTGCGAGCAGACTGAAGCGAAGTGGTCTCGCTTGAGGCCTCCTCGTAGGCTGATCTCAGCTGATCATGCTCGTGCTGCAGTGCGCGCTTCAGCTCGCCCAATACCGCAAGTTCTGTGCGCAGGGTAGTATTACGCTCAGCAAGTCCCGCTTTGTCTTTCTGCAACGCCGACAGTGAAGCAGTCAGGCGTTTGATCTGTTCCTTGAGTTGCTCGCGAACCGCTTCAATATCTAGCAGCCGGCGTCCCTGTCCAACAACGGTTTCGGTCAGCACGGCTTTTTCTTTGTCGATCTCGGCTTTTTCTCCAGCCAGCGCCTCATACTGCGCCTCAAGGGCTTTTTTGAACGTCACCAGCTCGGCCAGCTCACGGGCAAGGGAGCGTTTTTCCGCTGATAATGCCGTTCGCTGGGTCGTCAGGCCAGCTTTGTCTTGCGCCAGCTGCTGGCCCGTCGATACTGCTCGGTCTCGTTCTCCGGAGACCTCGGCAAGGTTCTGTTCCAACACCGCCTTCAGCGCCGTGAGTTCTGCTAACTGGCGCACCAACATAAGCTTGTCTTCGGCGAGTTTCGCGCTCCGTGCTTCGAGTGATTGGCTATTTTGTTGCAGCTTTTGGTTGGCTGACTCGAGCTGTGTGCGCGCTTCGGTCGCTATACCTAAATCCTGTTGTAGCGTTTGTTTCAGGGCAGCCAGTTCGGCCAGCTTTCGCACCAGTGACAGGTTTTCTTCAGACAACACCGTAGTCTGCGTCTGCAGGGTCTGTTTGCCCTGTTGTAACGTGGCCTTTTCGGCCTCAACAAACTTGTATTCACCAAGCAGTTCGGTGATCTGGTTCTCCAGTTTCGCACGCACCGACACCAGTGCTTGGTGTTTTTCCGTCATGGACAGCAAATCAACCTTCAGGCTGTCCCGTTCCTGACCGATTTGACCCTTGTCTTCAAGCAACGTCAGGCGAACCTGCTCTAGCGCCGCGACATCCCGCAGCAGCACATCAATCCGCGACTGGCGATCGACTCCAGTCGCCAGTGCTTGCTCGCGTTCGTTTTCAGTCTCGCCCAGCTGCAACTGTAGGGTAGCGACTTCACTGCCCAGTGCCGCAATTCTCGATTCAAGCGTTGCTTTTTTCTCCGATAGAACCATCTTGTCCAAGGTTAGCTGATCGCGTGACAATCTGACTGTATCCAGTTCCTTGGTGAGCCCCTGAACTGTTTCTTTCAGGCCGGTTTTTTCACCCTGCAGGCGCCCGCGGTCGCCGAGCAGTCCCGCGATCTGGCTTTCAAGCTGAAGACGCAGTTCAATCAAGGCGTTGTGTTTTTCATCCAGAGACATAAGCTCACCGGACAATTGATCTCTTGTTTCAATCAGGTTGCGCTTGTCACCTGCCAGGCTGTCGCGGACCTGTTCGAGTGCCGAGACATCTCGTAGTAGCTCGTCTATTCGCGACTGCCGCTCGGCGGAGGTGCCCTGAACCTGATCGCGCTCTATGCTCGTTGCAGACAGCTGCTGTTCAAGACCTGAGATTTCATTGCCAAGTGCGACTATTCTCGATTCCAGTGTTCCCTGTACGCCCTGCAACGAAGACTTATCCAAAACCAGTTGATCGCGGGCCGCGGAAACGGTTGTGTTCCGTTCGATTAATTCCGCTTTCTCGTCCGATAGTGCTGTCCGTTCACCGATCAACGCCGCGACTTCGTTTTCAAGCTCCAGTCGCAGCGCCTCCAGTGACTGATGCTTCTGCGCGAGAGATAGCAGTTCGCCTTCCAGGTTATCCCGTTCACCAGTCAGTTGCCCTCGCTCGTCGGTCAAGTTGTCGCGGACCTGTTCTAGCGCCGCGACATCTCGCAGTAGATCGTCTATTCGCGACTGCCGCTTCTCCGACACCGCTTCCGCCCGCTCGTGCCTGGCCTCGGTCTCACCGAGCTTGAGGTGCAACGCGGCGACCTCGTCACCAAGGGAGGATGTCTTGAGCTCGAGTGCCGTGCGTTCGGTCGTGACCTGCTGCTCGTATGCCATCGTGGCTCTCAACTGTCGAACCAACTCCATGTTTCGGATCAGGATGACCACCAGCGCAAGCAGAAATATCATGACGATAACGGTCATGACATCGGTAAACGACGGCCAGACGCTGTCCTCGTTGGTGGCTAGCTGACCTGATGGCGAGACCCTAAGGTCTACAAACCCCTCGGTACGAATCATCGCCGCGGGGTTTTGAGCCGGAACCCTTCTCTGAGGAGCTCGATCATCTGCTCCAGTGCGCCACTGTTGCGCTGCATCTCGTCGCGATAGCTGGAGAGGAGTTCCTTTAGCTCATCAGCCACCTCGGCGTACTGTGCCTGAGAGGCATCGAGCCTTTTTACCAGTGCGGCAGCAGCCCGAATAATGTCAGAGAAATCCTCTATGACTGTCTCCGTGGTGACCTGAAATCGAGGCAGCAAGACGGTCGCTGTGGCCTCTTCAACTCGACTGATCACGTGCGTCTGCACGTCTGTCAGGCGAAGGTAAAAATAACCGAAAAATAAATAAGCCAAAATGGCTGTCATGGTCGTGGATAAGGCAGCCGACATACCGTGGATAACCATCCCCAAGCCGCCGATCTCGGTCGCCGTGGCCACCATGTTAGAGGCACCGAAAAGTGCAACGGACAGCGAAACAATGGTGCCAAACACACCGGTCAAAATGAGAACGTTCTGAACAAACCTAGGAAAACTGTTACGACTGGATTCATCAGCCACAAGGGTAGCCGCCAAAGCATTATGGTTGACCGACGATCGGCGATCGTGGAGGTCGCGCAGCGTGCGATAACGCCTCAGAATGATGGTGCCTTCCGCCACACCTCTCTCTGGATCCGTGCCACTGTCCATATTGTCCAGAAACTGTCCCATCGCCTGTTCTTCAAGGCTGTAGCTGATAAAAAGCCGTACCAGTTGATACATCCCGGACAAAAATAGCAGAACGATACCGCCGTTGATGAACAAGCCAACCTGGGTCAGTTGATTCCTCAGATAGACCTCCGACAGAAACTCCCGCTGCCACAGGACTACCGACAGACAGATTACAGCAAGCACTGCAAGCTGAATCAGGATCGGCTTGATATAGCTGGTTTGACGCATGAACACGGGCATTATGGGCTGTCGGTCATTGTGAAATCGCCCTCGACCAGGCGACAATACGTTAGTCCAGATTATCCCATGATTTCCAGCTCAACTTCATGACAAATTGTGTCTTTGTCCAGGTTTTCTACCCCCGTTGTGGCCGCCTGTTTGAGCCCAGGCAAGGCGGGCTACCCAGGTATCGCTTGTGAGTCCGCAGGTGATCTATTATACTATGTAGTAGTACTAACAATTTGGGAGTGCCGTTCTTGCCAGCGCCTCGGAAGCCCCCCCCATCCTGGTGGTTGCTGGGATACCTTGCCCAATATCAACCTCAAGCACTGCTGACAACACTGGAAAAAGCGGGCCTACCCGCCGATCGCGTTTATCAGGTGGCTGCAGAAACAGCCCAAAACCTACCCAGTCAGGACTATCGTCGCCTGTCTAAGACCTGGGCCGTGCGTCGGTTACGCTACCGCAAAGTACCACAGATCTAGCGGGAAAATACGGATTGTATTAGTTAGTAGTACATTCATTAGGATTGATGGAGGGAACAGTTCAACCCGATCTGCTTTCTGAGACCCGGATTGCCAGAATACACAGCATTTCGAATAAGATGGTGGCGGCGTGCAAGGCAGTGTTGCCTGATGGGTCGAGGGGGGGAGAGACTTCGACGACATCGCCACCGATAAAATCCAGTCCTGTGAGTTCGCGAATCAGACGTTGTGCTTCGCGCATGGTGATGCCGCCGGCCTCGGGTGTGCCGGTGCCGGGCGCATAGACCGGATCCAAACCGTCGACGTCGAAGGTCAGATACGCCGGCCCGTTACCCACCACGCGTTTGGCTTCCCGGGCTACCGCCTGCCAGCCCAGATCTTCGAATTCTTCGATGGTAATCACCCGCATCCCGCTGTCCCGCGAGTAGTCGAGGCCATCGGCGAAGTTCTGGCCACCGCGAATCCCGATCTGTACGGTTCTCCGGGGATCGATCAACCCCTCTTCTGTCGCCAGACGAAACGGTGCGCCATGATGAAATTTTGACCCGGAAATCGCCGGCCAGGTATCAGTGTGGGCATCAATATGGACCAGCCCCAGCGGTTGATCGTAGCCGGGCGCCAGTGCTTTTAGAATCGGGTAGGTGACTGAATGATCGCCCCCAACGGCCAGAGGGCGGACCCCCGTTTTAGCAATGGCCAGAAAATACCGTTCGATATCGTTGATGGCCTGGTCCAGGTTGAATAAGTCATTAAAGCGGACGTCACCCAGGTCTGCTACGCGGGCCCGGTCATACGGCCGCTCCCCCGTTGCGACATTGATCGCGCGCATCAGGGTTGACTCATTTCGCACTTCCCGGGGGCCATAACGCGCCCCGGTTCGGCAGGTCAAGCCACCGTCGTAGGGTATTCCGATGATCCCGATATCCACCCCATCGAGCGATTCGACGAGCGGCGTACGCATAAAGGTCGCCACTTCAGTAAAGCGAGGCGCCTGCATGGGCTCATAGGGCTCGCCGGTAATATCGGTTCGCTGGTAAAAATCTTTTTGCTCTGTGTTTGACATCCTCAATCTCCTGGTCGCTGTCCCGTTATGCGGGCTTAGTCACCGCACGTCCTTGAATTGTGCGCTGTTTCGACCCTTTGTGACACCATCAAGTTCTTCGGCTATCAGGACGGTGTTCTAGCCAATGCCGGTGGTCACTACGGCGATTGTGCGCAGACCCAGGCTTTAGTCGATAGACTCACCTCAAACAACCTGTGCGCCAGATGGTTTTTCCGCTGAGCACTGACGGCCCATAAGACAAACTCGGAGTAACCCCATGTCTGACCGTTACATTGACTACGACAAACTACTGATCGAACGCCCGGCCGACGGTATCCTGAAGATCACATTCAATAAGCCTGAGAGTTTTAACTCGGTGGATTCTCAAACACACTCTCAGCTGACCGAAATATGGCGCGACATCGATGCGGATTCGACCGTGCGCGCGGTTCTCGTAACCGGGGCAGGAAAGGCGTTCTCTGCGGGCGGTGATTTTGACCTGATCGAGGAAATCATGGACGACCCGCAAACGAGGATGCGAGTCTGGAAGGAAGCGCGTGACCTGGTTTACAACATTATCAATTGCAACAAAGTCATCGTTTCAGCGATTAACGGCCCGGCGGTTGGCGCGGGTCTGGTGGTGGGCCTGTTGGCTGACGTATCTATTGCAGGTAAAGCGGCTCGCATTGTGGATGGTCACACGCGTCTAGGGGTGGCCGCCGGAGACGTTGCCTGCATCATTTGGCCCCTGCTGTGCGGCATGGCCAAATCCAAATACTACCTGCTAACCTGCAGGCCACTGAAAGGCGAGGAGGCTGAACGCATCGGTCTGGTGTCCTTGTGCGTAGACGACGACCAGCTACAAGAGACAGCACTGGAGATAGCGACCGAACTGGCGAATGGGGCACAGAGTGCGATCCGCTGGACCAAGTACGCCTTAAACAACTGGCTTCGGATGGCCGGGCCCACGTTTGATACGTCGACTGCGCTCGAAATGCTTGGCTTCACGGGCACCGAAGTGAAAGAGGGTCTGGCTTCTCTCAAAGAAAAACGATCGCCTCAGTTTGCTAAAGATTGTCCGCTGTAACTGCGCTGTACAACCAGTCGAACCCCTGGTGTTACCCCGCACGCACATCAATCCTCCAGGTCACTGGGTAACCGAACCAAAGCTGCCTTACAGCCAGGCAGTGCGTTGTGGTGAACTGATCTTCACAACCGGGCAGGTTGCATTGGATACAGATCTTACTGTCATCGCCGCGACTGATTCACGTGGCCAGATCCGCGCGGCGGTTGATGATCGTTTTAGGGATTAGATATCTACTGGCTTTTTATAGACTATTTGCCGATACAGAACTTACATTATTTTTATTAAGGCTTTTTTGTATTTTTTGTTCCCAAAGCATCTAAGTGGGGAACAAATTTATTGCGAACCTGACGATATATCCCCCGTCCGTCACGCGATGGCCAAGACAACAACCGTTGCCGTCATTGATCAGCACAAGCTAGTTTGCGACCGGTAGAAGCGGTTGGTGCTATGGCACCTTTGGAACTGGGCAAACTATGTAGAATCAGTTTACCCAACGAAAATTTTTGGATAAGTCAGGACATAGGACTATGCCAGCCACGACACTCAACCGATACGCACCAGAACGACACATCAAAGCGCCAACCGGGAATGAACTTCAGTGCAAGCACTGGGGGGCCGAGGCCCCGATGCGAATGCTGATGAACAACCTGGATCCTGAGGTTGCGGAAAACCCGGCCGAACTGATCGTCTACGGTGGGGTCGGTCGGGCTGCCCGCGACTGGGACAGTTTCGATCAAATTATAAGTTCGCTCAAGAACCTCGAGGAGAACGAAACACTGCTCGTCCAATCGGGTAAGCCCGTCGGTGTGTTCCAGACCCATGAAGAAGCTCCCCGGGTGCTGATTGCCAACTCGAACCTGGTTCCTCACTGGGCAACACTGGAACACTTCTCAGAACTGGATCAACAGGGCCTGATGATGTACGGACAGATGACGGCTGGATCCTGGATCTATATCGGCTCCCAGGGCATCGTCCAGGGGACCTATGAAACGTTTGCGGAACTGGCCCGACAGCACTTTAACGGTTCGTTCGAGGGCCGGTGGATACTGACAGCGGGGCTCGGCGGTATGGGCGGCGCCCAGCCGCTGGCAGCGACCATGAACGGCGCCTCGATGATCGCCGTGGAATGCAACATGCAGTCGATTGAGTCGCGCCTGCGGACACGCTACCTGGATGCGTGGGCCGACAATCTGGACGACGCCCTCAAGCTGGTCGAGGATGCCCACAACAATGTCCGACCTATCTCGGTGGGTTTGCTGGGTAACGCCGCCGACGTGTTTCCGGATATCGCAGCGCGTTCCCGGCAGGATCCCAGATACCTGCCCGATGTGGTGACCGATCAGACCTCCGCCCATGATCCCCAGGCCGGCTATCTGCCCCAGGGCTGGTCAGTTGACGATTGGATCGAGCGCCGGCGAACTGACCCGGCCGGTGTTGCTGACGCAGCCAAAGCATCCATGGCGGTTCAGGTGCGGGCGATGCTGGATTTCTGGGAGCGGGGAATTCCGGTGGTGGACTACGGCAACAATATCCGCCAGATGGCTCAGGAAGTCGGGGTCAAGAACGCTTTCGACTATCCTGGATTTGTGCCCGCTTACGTCAGGCCCCTGTTCTGCACTGGTACAGGGCCTTTCAGGTGGGCGGCGCTGTCGGGGGACCCCGAAGACATCTACAAAACCGACGTAAAGGTCAAGGAACTCATCCCGGATAACCCGCACCTGCACCGGTGGCTGAACATGGCCCGAAAGCGAATCGCCTTCCAGGGCATGCCGAGCCGTATCTGCTGGGTGGGACTGGGCGATCGCGATAGGATTGGGCGGGCCTTTAATCAGATGGTGGCAAATGGCGAGCTGAGTGGACCGATCGTGATCGGCCGCGATCATCTCGACAGCGGATCGGTTGCAAGCCCAAACCGCGAGACCGAAAACATGAAAGACGGGTCAGATGCTGTTTCCGACTGGCCGATACTCAACGCGCTTCTGAACACGGCATCAGGTGCGACATGGGTGTCTTTTCATCATGGCGGTGGTGTGGGTATCGGTTTCTCCCAACATGCCGGTTTGGTCATAATGGCTGATGGTTCAGCCTCGGCGGATCGAAAACTGGCCCGCGTGTTGTGGAACGATCCTGCCACCGGTGTAATGCGTCACGCCGACGCGGGTTACGAGGAGGCGATAGCATGCGCCCGGGACAAAGGTCTAAACTTGCCGGGAATTTTGGTTTAACCCTGTCTGGGTCAGATGCTCGCAACAGAATCTGGTGATTCGAATAACGTCCTGTGACGAGCGTTGTTTGACTGCCTCATTCCGACCAAGGCCAAATGGAAAGATTTGGGTCGCCCCACTTGGATAGACCCCCTATTTACCGATGCAGAACGTCGAGAAAATCTGGCCGAGCAGGTCTTCCGTGGTGACTTCGCCCGTAATTTCACCCAGTGCGAGCTGTGCCAGACGAAGCTCCTCCGCAAGTAGCTCCTGAGCCGACCCGACGTGTTGTTCTGCGGCGTGCAGATGCGATTGTGCTTTGAGCAGTGCCTCAATGTGGCGCCGGCGGGCCATCAGCGGCGCTTCACCCAAACAGGTATAGCCAAGCGCTTGTTGAATAGCTTGCTCCAGAGCATCGATACCCGCACCTGTCTTGGCCGAGACTGAAACGCCTTCGCTGCCTTCGTTTACTACAGTCCCTGCTGGCCTGCCACTGAGGTCACACTTGTTATAAACCCGAAGTATTTCTCCTGCGCCGGGCGCCATTGATGCGTGATCCTGGCTGGTGTGTGGTGCGGTATCGTCGATTACAAACAGGACCAAGTTGGCCTGTTCAATCGCCTGTGTCGCCCGACGAACACCCTCTTCTTCGACGTAATCAGTGCTTTCTCTCAAGCCCGCCGTATCGATCAGCTGGACCGCTAGTCCAGCTATGTCGATCGTCGTGTCGACCACATCGCGCGTGGTGCCCGGGGTGATGCTGACGATGGCCCGGTCTTCTCGCGCCAGCGCATTCAGCAGGCTTGATTTTCCGGCATTGGGCAATCCAGCCAGCACGACCCGGGCGCCATGGGCCAATAGACTTCCCGGCCGGGCCTGGTCCAGCAATGACGCCAGTATCTGACTGGTGTGATTTAACCGGGCTTGTGCAGCGCTCGAATCCAGAGCGCTCACGGGCTCTTCAGAGAAGTCAATTTCTGCTTCGAAATTTACTCTTAAATCTCCTATCTCCTTCGATAGTGCGTTTATCTCCCTTGAAAATGACCCCATCAACGAGCGTATGGCAGCCCGCGCAGCGGCCTGTGTCTGGCTGTCAATGAGATCGGCGACCGCTTCGGCCTGAGCGAGATCCAGTCGGCCATTGAGAAATGCCCGCTCAGTGAATTCACCCGGCCGGGCCGGGCGGGCGCCGTGGCTTAAAACGCTGGCCAGAACGCCGTCCAGTACCCGGGGTCCGCCGTGGCCTTGGAGCTCCAGTACATCCTCGCCGGTGTAAGAGGCCGGCGCGGCAAAATAAAGTACCAGTCCCTTGTCCAGTGGCGAACCATCGGCCGCTCTGAACACCCGGTGCGTGGCTTGTTTCGGCGGTGGCAGCACACCGGTGATGGCGTGCGCGATGACCCCGGCGCGAGGCCCTGATATCCGCACTATGCCGATAGCGCCTACGCCAGGCGGCGTCGCGATAGCGGCGATGGTATCTTGATCCTGTTGCACCGTTCGTGACCGCAGTCGACCGGGCGATGTCAACTCGCCTGAACTAGCCTCCGGATGCCGCAATCTTTCGTGTGATCACCCACTGCTGGCCAATGGACAGAAGGTTGTTCACCAACCAATACAGCACCAGCCCAGCGGGAAACCACAGAAAGAAGATCGTAAACATCACTGGCATGGCCAGCATGATGTTTTTTTGCATCGGGTCAACTGGTGTGGGGTTTAGGATCGTCTGACCAAACATAGAAGCGCCCATGAGCAGCGGCAGCACGTAGTACGGATCCTGAACGGAAAGGTCCTTGATCCATAACATAAACGGTGCTTGCCGCAACTCGACGCTTTCCAGCAACACCCAGTACAACGAGATAAAGACCGGAATCTGTATTACGATCGGCAGGCAACTGCCAAGAGGATTGATTTTTTCCTTTTTATAAACCTCCATCATTGCCTGCTGGAACTTCTGTTTGTCGTCGCCAAAGCGCTCCTTGAGCGTTTTCATACGCGGCTGGAGATTCTTCATCTTCGCCATCGACTTATAGCTGGCCGCCGACAGCGGATAGAACACGAGCTTAACCAGCAACGTCAGTAGAATGATGGACACACCCCAGTTTTGGACAGTGCGGTGGATGTAAGTCAATAACCAGAACAGCGGCGATGAGATCGGTGTCAGCCAGCCGTAATCCACTGTTAACTCCAGCTGCTGGTTCTCCTCGGTGAGACGTTTCTGTTCTTTAGGCCCAACGAACAGTCGAGCATTCAGAGACCCTTGTCTACCGGCCGGCACGACGGTCGGCTCTACACTCTTGTAACCGATGTGATAATGCGGTTGGCTGTCTCGGGCTGTGACCGTTGAATAGAACTCATAAGCGCTGCTCCCCCGCGGCAGCAGCGCACCCACGAAATAGTGCTGCAACATGGCTACCCAACCCGAGGGTGTGTTGCGTGCCAGATTCTCGTCGTACATGTCATCAAAATCTATCTTCTGGTACTTGTCTTCCGGTGTGTAAATAACGCCACCTGTGTAGCTTGGCAGCCGGCCAAAGAAGCCGAGTCCACTAGATTTCTGCTCGACCTTAGTGCGAAGTATCTGGTTATATAGGAACCCTTGCCACGCTGTGGCGGTGGCGTTGTCGATCTCGTAACGGATGTCGATGTAGTAGCTATTTCGATAAAACGTATAAACCTTGCGATACCCAACACCATCGGGGCTTTGCCACCTAAGAATCGCTTCTACGCGATCGGCAGCGGGTGACAAATAATAATTGTGTTGATCAGCGACGTATCGTGTATGGTGATTTGGTAACTCGCCCTGTGTGCCCAAGAGGCCGCCCTGGATAACAAACAGGTCAGCGCCCTCTTCGTTTAACAGCCGAAACGGTTCATCTGGATTCTCCAGCTTTTCGGGATATGTCAACAACTCTAACCGCCTCAGGTCACCGCCATAGGAATCTATGACGGCGCGTATGAGGTCTGTTTCAACCACCACGATATCACCTGTGGGCAAGCTCTTTAATGTCGGTTTAGGAATTCCAGTTACAGCAGTGTTTGTGTTTGTGTTTGTGTTGGCGGTGGTCGGCGCACTGGGGACGTCTTCGGTGTTCACCGCGATGGTTTGGCTCTGCCCAGTTTGAGCAGCTATTTGCGATGTCATTACCGCTACGGGGGCTGCGTTGTGCTCGACCCAAGCCTGCCAAATCAGGACCAACACCAGCGCCAAACCAGTAAACAGTATGAGTTTTTGGAAATCCACTTTTAGCGCTTCAGCGATGCTAGCAGCTGGAGGTGCCCGCGTTCTCGTCTGGCACCATGTCCACACCCCCAGGGTGCCAGGGGTTACAGCGGATCAGCCGGCGCAGAGTCAGCCAGGCACCGCGGGTTACTCCGTGACGCTCGATGGCCTCTATGGCGTAGGACGAACACGTGGGATAGAAACGGCAGGTCGGCCCCAATAGCGGACTGATCAAGTACCGATATCCGCGTAGTACCCCTGTGATTACTTGCCGCATTTATCTCTCACTCGTCTCCAGTGGCCGAACAGGCTCTGATCGACCTGCAGGCGATCGGTTTCGTTAGCTTCCTGGCGCGCAATCACAACCAGATCCAGACCAACCAGAGGCTCCTTATGACAACGAAAAGATTCTCGGACGCGACGCTTCAGTCGATTGCGCCGCACCGCTTTGTTGGACACTCGTCGGGAGACTGTGATGCCGAGCCGCGCGCTGCCTGTCTGGCGCCTCGCCGCATAAACGGTAAACAGGCGATCATCGCTACGGCATCGTCTGGCAATCGTCGTGCGGTAATCCACACCACGCAAGAGGCGTTCGCTTCGCATGAAGCGGGCATTGCTCACTGCCGGCGGATAACGTCGCCCGGCACTCAGGCGCTGAGCTGCGCCCGGCCTTTGGCTCGTCGCGCGCTGATCACGGCTCGTCCTGCGCGTGTTTTCATCCGCGCCCTAAAACCATGTCGTCGTTTCCGTTTAACTTCGCTGGGCTGGAAGGTCCGCTTCATAATGCGTATCCCGAATTCTGTGGCCGGCTTTCAAAAAAGGCGTCGGACTTTACTCGTAATTATGGCGTAATGTCAATGGTTTTAGGGGTCTCTAGCACGCTGTGGATAAAATAATGTAGGACAATTTCTGTGGATAACTTCCAATATATCGTTTAGACTGGCCACCATGACAGCAGCCGCACAGTCACGACAATAAACTTAAATCGCGCCGAAAGCGCTGTCGACAAACCCGACCAACCCTATACCTGTGTCCACCGCCCTTTGGAAACTTTGCTTAAGTCGTCTCGAAGACGACCTCTCCGCCCAGCAGTTCAATACCTGGATCCGGCCACTGCACGCCGTCGAAAACGCTGACGGTCTGACGCTGCTAGCGCCCAACCGATTTGTGCGCGACTTCGTACACAGAGAATACCTGGGGCTGATCTCTAGCCTAGCGAAAAACTTCAGCCCCAAACCCGCAGCAATCAGACTGGATATCGGCAGTGAGCAGGCAGGCAGCACTGTTACCGCTACAGCCGATCAGTCACCGGTAGCCCACAACAAAGGCTCGACTGCTCTGGGTTTTGAAGGCCGTCTCAACCCAGCTTTTACCTTTGAGACCCACGTTGAGGGTAAATCCAACCAACTGGCCCGGGCCGCTGCCAGCCAAGTCGGGGAAAACCCGGGGCAAGCCTATAACCCGTTGTTTCTTTACGGGGGTGTCGGTTTAGGTAAAACACACCTGATGCAAGCTGCCGGTAATCTGACCCGGCAACTTAGGCCGGAAGCCAAAGTCGTGTACGTACACTCCGAACGGTTTGTGGCCGATATGGTCAAAGCCCTGCAGCATAACAAAATCAATGATTTCAAGCGTTATTATCGATCTCTGGATGCCCTGCTGATTGACGACATTCAGTTCTTTTCAGGAAAAGAGCACTCACAGGAAGAATTTTTCCATACTTTCAATACGTTACTAGAAGGCCAGCGACAAATCGTGATTACCAGTGACCGCTTTCCGCGTGAGATTTCCGGCGTCCAGGAGCGCCTGATTTCCCGTTTCGGTAGCGGCCTGACCGTCCCGATCGACCCGCCCGAACTCGAGACTCGAATGGCCATCTTAAAAATCAAAGCCCAGCAGAAAGGCGTCGACCTGCCCGAAGACGTGTGTTTTTTTGTAGCCAAACAGATTCGGTCCAATGTGCGGGAACTCGAGGGCGCGCTCCACCGGATAATCGCCAGTGCTAACTTTACCGGACGCAAGATCAATATCGACCTTGCTCGGGAAGCACTGCGCGACCTGTTGGTTTTTCAGGAACGCCAAATCACCATACAGAATATCCAGAAAGTCGTCGCGGAATATTTCAAGATGCGCATCTCGGACCTGCATTCCAAGCGGCGTAACCGTCAGATTACCCGACCTCGCCAGATCGCAATGGCGCTGGCCAAAGAACTCACCACTATGAGTTTGCCAGAAATTGGCGACGCTTTCGGGGGTAGAGACCACACAACCGTATTGCACGCTCAACGCAAGGTCAGCGAGTTAATCAAGACGGACCCTAAGATCAGCGAAGACTACCAGAACCTACAGCGCCTTCTGAGTGGATAACGTGTGGGCTTCCAGTGAGAAACTATGGCATGATTTCCTAGATGCGAATTTCACACCACCTTGTTCACCTTGTGCCGGATTTGATCCACAGCATTACACACACGACCATTTATTATTATCCCTTTGTTTTTATTGATTAAAATAACTTAATCTCTTTATCAACAGGCTTAATTACATTAGTTAACAAACTATCTATGAAATTATTAATAGAACGAGACCAACTATTAACACCACTCACTACCGTTACCAGCGTAGTAGAGCGGAGACAAACACTGCCTATTTTGGCGAACGTGTTGGTACAACTGGACAGCAACACTCTCACGCTGACCGGCACCGATCTGGAGGTAGAAACCACCATTGAAACCACTGTTCTAGATGGCAGTGACGGTCAGTGCACCGTGACCGCTCGTAAACTGCTCGACATTACTCGTGCGCTACCCGAAAACGCAAAACTGGAATTCAGCACAGAAGGAAGCAAGCTGAAAATTAAGTCGGGACAGAGCCGCTTCACCTTGCAGACCCTGCCAGCTGCCGATTTCCCGCGGCTCGAGACGGAGAACTGGGAGGAACGGGTTCGCCTGGAGCAATCAGCGCTGCGGAGCCTTTTCGACAAAACAGCCTTTTCGATGGCGCAACAGGACGTCCGGTATTTTTTAAATGGTGTGCTGATTGAACTGGATGGTGACACGATGATCTCCGTAGCGACGGATGGACACCGGCTGGCGCGCAGCCGAACCAAACTACCCGCTGCTGCTGGGGCGCAGCGTCAGGTTATCGTTCCGCGGAAGGCTGTTCTGGAGCTCAACCGATTCCTGGCCGACGGTGGAGACGAGATAACGCTGGAACTTAATCCAAATCACGTGCGATTCAGCCGACCCGGCGCACAATTGACAAGCAAACTGATCGATGGAAAATTCCCGGACTATAAAGCCGTCATGTCGCAAGTCCTGTCACAAAAAATGGTCGCTGACCGGGAACAGCTCCACGAAGTGCTGGCGAGAACTTCGGTGCTGACCAACGAAAAATATCGGGGCATCCGGCTGAATTTATCCAACGGCTGTTTGAAGCTGTCGGCACACAATCCAGACCATGAAGAAGCCAGTGACGAGGTGAGCGTGGATTATGAAGGCGACAGCCTGGAGATTGGATTCAACGTGACTTACCTGATGGATGCGTTGCGGGCCATGTCGACAAAGACCGTAGAGGCCGAGTTGCACGACGGCAACAGCGGGTGCATGCTTCACGAGCCTGATGATGATGACACGCTGTACCTGATCATGCCCATGCGATTGTAGATAAGTAGGAC
Organism: Gammaproteobacteria bacterium; assembly: GCA_022450155.1. Lineage (NCBI taxonomy): Bacteria > Pseudomonadati > Pseudomonadota > Gammaproteobacteria > Gammaproteobacteria bacterium. The sequence continues at coordinate 16,435 of JAKUQR010000028.1, forward strand.
CCTACAACAGCCTGCCGGGTTTCGGTGTTTCACGTGAAACCATAGGCTTGAAGCCCAGGTACCTGTGAGATCCGTTGTTTCACGTGAAACACCGTGAAAAGCCCATAAAATAGCCGTTTCTGCGGCCTAGCAACCCTCGTTTGTGATAGAATAAAAGCCCACCATAAGGAGTATTTATGAGCAGTCAACCAGTCTACGACGAAAGCAGCATTAAGGTTCTGAAAGGGCTGGAAGCGGTCCGCAAGCGGCCCGGCATGTATATCGGTGACACCGATGACGGCACTGGCCTTCACCACATGGTTTTCGAAGTGGTCGATAACTCCATAGACGAAGCACTCGCTGGCCACTGCCAAGAAATTACCGTGACGATACACGCTGACGAGACGGTGTCGGTGGTGGACGACGGCAGGGGCATCCCGACCGGGGTGATTGCAGAAGAAGGGCGTTCTGCGGCGGAAGTTATCATGACCCAACTGCACGCCGGAGGGAAATTTGACCAGAATTCCTACAAAATGTCTGGCGGTTTACACGGTGTGGGTGTTTCGGTGGTTAACGCGTTGTCATCCAGCCTCAGGCTGATAATTCATCGGGGGGGTCAAACATATCGCCAAGATTACCAAAGGGGGGTCCCGACCGGACCGCTGACCGAGATTGGTGACACTGCCCGCACTGGCACGGAAGTTCATTTTAGACCCGACTCGCAGGTGTTCACGGATCTCGTGTTACACCACGATATTCTGGCGAAGCGACTCCGGGAGTTGGCCTTCCTCAATTCGGGCGTCCGAAACAAATTGGTGGACGAACGAGCGGGAACAGAGGAAGTCTTTGAATATAAAGGCGGAATCAAGGCGTTTGTCGAACACCTAGGAAGCAAGAAAAACAAGCTCCACCCAACAGTGTTGGCGTTCAGCGCGGGACGGGACCACGTTCAGCTTGAGCTCGCGCTGCAGTGGAACGACAGCTATCAGGAAAATGTTTTCTGCTACACCAACAATATCCCACAGAGCGACGGGGGTGCTCATCTGGAGGGCCTACGCGCCGCCATGACCAGAACGCTGGGCCGTTATATGGAGGCCAGTGGAGCCGCGAAGCGGGCCCGCGTGGATTTAAAAGGCGAAGACTGTCGGGAAGGCCTGACGGCTGTGTTGGCGGTGAAGGTGACGGATCCGAAGTTCTCGTCTCAGACCAAGGAAAAACTCGTTTCCTCAGATGTCAGGGGGCCGGTCGAATCGCTGATTACCGAGTATCTCGGGGCGTTTTTGCTTGAGCGGCCGACAGAAGCCAAAGCGATCGTCGACAAAATCGCTGATACTGCGCGCGCCCGCGAGGCTGCGCGGCGGGCTCGCGAGATGACCCGCCGAAAAAACGCCCTAGAAATGAGCGGTTTGCCGGGCAAGCTCGCGGATTGCCAAGAAAAAGACCCGGCGCAGAGCGAGATTTACCTGGTGGAAGGAGACTCCGCTGGTGGGTCAGCCAAGCAGGCGCGCGACAGGCGCTACCAGGCCATCCTCCCCCTTAAAGGAAAGATCCTGAACGTGGAAAAGGCGCGTTTTGACCGAATGCTGGCCTCCGATGAGGTCACGACGCTGATCACTGCGCTGGGTACCGGAATCGGCAAGGATGATTTCGATGTCAGCAAACTGCGGTATCACAGGATCATCATCATGACCGATGCAGATGTCGACGGGTCGCACATCCGAACTCTGCTGCTGACATTCTTCTACCGCCAGATGCCCGAACTGCTGGAAAGAGGCCACGTGTTCATCGCGCAACCGCCGCTGTACAAGGTCTCTCTGCGCAAGAAAGAGACCTACCTGAAGGACGACGACGAGATGAATCGTTATCTCCTGGGGTTGGCGATGGAGGGGGCGAAACTCCAGCGACGAGATGAACCCAGGGCGGTGTTGGACGGCCCCGAGCTCAAGGCACTGTGTACCGAATACTTCGCGATTAAGTCCGCGATTAACCGGCTGGCCCGACGCTACCAGACCGAAGTGCTATGGGCGCTCAGTGCCTTGACGCCATTAGGTCAGAAGGGCCAACCAACCGAGCAAGACCAGGCTGAATTCGTACAATTATTGAATACCAGGCTATCAGGGGTTACAGGACAGGGCGCCCCCCAGTATCGCGTTCACTTCGATACTACCGATGGCGTGGGGCAGTGGTCGCTGGTGGTAGAGAGCGAGCACCACGGGCAGTACCGTCAGACTCGACTGCCCGCTGAGTTTTTCGATACCCAGGAATATGGATCTATGATTGCGCTGGGCCAGCGACTGGACACTTTAGTGGGTTCGCAACCGACGGTGGTTCGAGGCGATAAAGAGACGGCAGTAGAGGATTTTGCCGGCGCCATTGAGTGGCTGATGTCAGAGGCCAGGCGCGGCCTGACGGTGCAACGCTATAAGGGGTTGGGCGAGATGAATCCCGACCAATTGTGGGAAACGACGATGGATGCCAGTCAGCGGACACTGTGCCGAGTACAGATTGAAGACGCCGTTGGTACCGATGAGATCTTTAGCGTCCTGATGGGCGATGATGTAGAACCGCGTCGCGCGTTCATCGAGCGCAACGCCTTTGCCGTGCACCACTTAGATATATAATAAAATCAATTACTTATCAGTGAAGGGTGCGAGGCGCTGAAAGCACAAAACGCGGAATGGTGGCGTCGAACGTACGGCCGTCTTCAGCCACCATCTGGTAAGTACCGTGCATCGTGCCCACGGGCGTCTCAATGACCGCACCGGACGTATAGCGAAAACCCTCCCCAGGTTTGAGCACCGGCTGTTCACCGACTACGCCCTCACCTTCGACCTCTTCGGTTCGGTTATCAGCATCGGTGATGAACCAGTGCCGAGAAATGAGTTGGGCGGTGACAGAGCCGCGGTTTACCAGGGTGATGGTATAGGCAAAAACAAACCGGTCTTCATCGGGTTCAGAGTGTTCAGCGACATAGGTCGTTTCGACCTGAACGTCGATGTCGTAGGGGTTTTCCATAATATTGACGCTCCTGTTCTACCGGCCACAACGGACAGTTACGATGTTACCGTTTTCTGACTGCAGATGCATTGCTGCCAGTTGCCGACCCCAGACACAGCCACCATCTATGCAGTAGAGCGTCCGCTGTTGGTAAATACCAAGATCTGACCAGTGTCCAAAGATTATCCGCGTATTGCCCAGTGGTTGCCCGTTTATATCAAACCAGGGCTTGAGCGGGGCCGGCGCTGCGGCGGGCAACCCCTTGAATTCCAGTTCAAGGTCAAGATCCGGCGTGCAGTAACGCATCCGGGTAAATGCATTGGTAATGAAGCGCAGGCGGTCCCAGCCGGTTAACCGATCATCCCAGCGGGCCGGGGCGTTTCCGTAGATGTGGGCAAGAAAGTCCAGCCACTGGTCTGAGCGTAATATGTTTTCTACTTCGTGGGCCAACAACAGTCCCTGATGCAGCGACCAGCCCGGATAAAGCCCGGCGTGCAGCAGCGCTGCATTCAGGCCGGAGTCGAAATGGGCCAGGGGCAGGTGGCGGATAAAATCGGTCAGTTCATCTAAATCAGGGGCGTGCAGTAGATGATCAAGCCGGTAGGTAGGCTTATTTTGGTGCAGCCCTGCCGATAGGGCCAAGAAATGAAGGTCGTGATTCCCCAACACCACGGTTGCCCGACCCTTTAACGATTTGACGAATCGGAGCACAGCCTCGGAATTGGGGCCACGACTGACAAGATCGCCCACGAACCAGAGGCAGTCAGAATCGGGGTTGTAGCGGATTTTATCGAGCAAGCGCTCAAGACAAGACATACAGCCCTGAACGTCGCCAATGGCCCAGGTGGCCAACGTCGAACTCAGCCCAGCTCAGTCACTGAGTGGTTCGAGACTCCACGCCCGGCGTTCGGCGGGTGGGAGGTCGTCGTAGATCGCGGCGAGACGCTGTTGCCAGTAAGATTCGCGGACAAACAAGTAGGGATCGAGCTGAAGTTTTAGGATATGGTCTGCGATGAGCAGTTCAGCGCGCGCGTTGAATGTGCGCAGGGCGTAGCCCAGGGTGAGATCACGACCACTGGCGTTATATGACACAGGGTCGGGGTAGATAAACGCCGGGACAAGCGCGACGGCATCACGGACATTGCTGGCCCCCAGCAGCGGTAACACCAAGTAGGGCCCGGACGGCAGTCGCCACCGGGCCAGGGTCTGACCATAGTCCTCTTCGTGCGGCGGCCTGCCAACAGCACCAGCGACGTCGAAAAGGCCGGCAACACCGAGGGTGCTGTTGATAAGCAGTCGTTCAAAGTCGAGGCGACCCTGAGCAAACCGCCCCTGTAATACATCGTTGGCAATCGTTGCGGGCAGCTGCAGGTTGCTAAAAAAATTCCTGACCGACAATCGGACCGCTGACGGCACGGCGTGGGCGTAAACTACAGTGACGGGGCGAATCAAAAAACGGTCCAGGCCATCATTGAAGCCGAAGACCATACGATTCACAGGTTCAAGAGGATCAGTGAGTTGGAGCGGTGAAGGACTGTTATAACCGAGTTTTTCTGAGCTAGCACAACCAGTGAGCAGCAGCGGTAGAATCAGGAGCAGCGCTAGACCGTTGTAGCAGATACCGCTACTCAGGGGCCGCTGACTTAAGTCAAGTCGCCGGATGGCCGAGTATGCCCAACGGTACACGAGTCGCATAGACCGACTATAAGCCCGGCCGAGGTTTCCGAACAGCCTTTACCATCGGATCAGCCAAGCCATCGATTAACCCGTGAAACATCCTCTTCGTTAAGCTGGCCTGCCAGCTGTTCCAGCACCAGGACCTGCAGGACATAATCATAACGCGCTTTGAGGTAGTCTCGTTCGGCCCGGAACAGGTCTCGTTGTGCGTTGAGCACCTCAATGTTGGTGGTTAAGCCTGCGGCAAAGCCTTCTTCTTTGGCCTGAAGCGCGCTTTCTCCGGCGGTAACAGCTTGTGCCAGCGCGGTGATTCGACGCAGCTGACTATTGATACTGAGAAATGCTTGGCGTGTCTTGCGCTGAATTTCTCGGCGAGCCGATTCGTAGCGGGCGCGGGCAGCATTGTGATTCGAAGTCGCTTCTCTGATCTGGGCGTTGATGAGGCCGCCTTGATAGAACGGCAACTTGAACAACAGGGTCAAGCTGGCGTCGGTGCCGTCGGCCGATGCACGGTCAGAGTATTCGGCAGATAGATTCAGCCCCACCGTGAGTCGCCGTAATGCTTGTTGCCGGTCGATCTCTGTTTCAGCCGCCGACGTGTCCAGTGACAGTGCTTTGAGTGACCGATTGTCCAATAGGGCCCGGCCGATCCACAGCCCAGCATCATCAGGCTGTGGCTTCGATAATGCCGCAGCGGGAGACAGTGACAGCAGCGTACCGGGGTCCCTGCCCACCAGGGCGACCAGCACCTGCCGCATGTCGACCAGCACCCGTTGGGCTTCGATACCTTCAGCTACAGAGTATTCGTAGCGGGCCCGGGCGTCGTAAAGATCGGTCCGGGTGCCCAGGCCAACATCGAGCCGCTCTTCGGCGAGTTCCAGCTGTCTACGAATAGCCCGCTGGTTACGCTCTGACAGCTCTAGGTTATCCTGGGCTGAGAGTACCGCAAAATAACTGTTGGCCACGCGTTGAATCAGTGATTCAGCGGCGATCTGGTAGTTAACATCCGCCGCATCAGTCTGCAGGCGTGCTTGCTTGATCAGAAGACGGCTTGAACGGTCGTATATCGATTGCTTGAGTGACACTGTGGCTGATGCGGCCTGATTGGTCAGATCCCTGGAGACGAGTGTGTAGCTGCTCGACGCAGATAAATGTGGCCGGAATGCGGCTAGGGCCTGAGGAATAGCTTCTTGCCCAGCTTCACGCCGGTGGACTTGTGTTGCGAACTCAGGATCGCTGGACCACGCCAGACGATATATGGCCAGCAGGTCGATACCGCTGGTCGTCGACTCTGAAGAAGAGACAATGACCGTTGTCGCTGAATCACGGGCCGTGTCAGTGTCGGTTTGCGCTGGGTTTTCGTTGTCAGTGGTAGCGGAGACGCCTGTAGTGACGGTGGCCGCCTGGGTCTGACTTTCTTCCTCGTCGGATTCGACCGCCGGCGCGCTGGTAATCTTAAGGGACTGGCCGGGGTAGATTACGCCGCTCTCGTCCAGACCGTTCCACGCCATTAGGTCCGCGCAGCGCACCCCGAACAGTTCTGCGATTTCGCACGGCGTGTCCCCAGGTTGCACGGTGTACTGATTCTGGGCTGAAACCCAAGTGCTGCCCGACGCCATCAGAATAACTACGGTGTAAAGGAACGCTTTAATCATGTTGGTTTTGAATCCGCCGTAAATCTTGAGGTTAGAAGGTAAATGCTGAGGGGGTCCGGACATTAATCAGGGGCGGCAAACTGGTGTCAAAAATAGAGTGTTCAGTCGATTCTTCATTATCGCCGCGGCTATAGAGCATAGCCTCCATGACGGGTGACTGGCCAACAATCGCGACCAGCCGACCACCCGGTGCCAGCCGATTGCGGTGGGCACGAGGTGGAACGGGCACCGAGCCGGTGAGAATAATTGCGTCCCAAGCGTCGTCTTCGGTCCAGTCTTCAGCAGCGTCTCCTTCTTCGAACGTGGCGTTGACAATGCCCAGGTTTTCGAGCCGGGTCGCAGCAGGCCTCAGAAAGTCACCATAGATGTCGACGCTTGTAACATGGGCGCAACAACTGGCCAAAAGAGCAGTCAGGTAGCCAGTGCCGGTACCGACCTCGAGGACCCGATCAGTGGACGTTAATGCCAGGGCCTGGGTCAAACGGGCTTCAACCTTGGGCTGCATCATGCACTCACCGTGGCCGATCGGCAGGTTTAAGTCAGCAAACGCCAAATCCCGATCTTTTGGGGGCACAAACAGTTCGCGGGGCAGTTTCTTCAGCAACGCTAATAACGCTGGATCCAGCACCTCCCACGGGCGAATCTGCTGTTCAATCATGTTAAACCGGGCGAGCTCGATATCCATTGTTTGACAGATGGTGACTAAGAAAGCTAAAAATTTTATCACAGGCATGGGCGTAGTAGCGGACACCTGTGCCTAGAACAACCGCTGCTGGCTACGGCATCAGTGAGCTTTAGTCAGCCGAATAAAATCTTCTCGACCAGGACAGCTCATTTCGGATTTAATACCAAGCGGGTAAGACAATAAATCTGTGACAACAGGAGAACTTCGGGACAGGCAGATCAGATCCAACACAAGCTCGACAGGATGCTGGCAGAACGCAGACAGCAGGGTCAGCAAAGATGCCCATGAATACGCGGTTATGGCGAACCCTGTAGGACAGTTTCTGAAGGCCCCGGGCGCGTGTTGACCGTGTTTGGGCGCTCACCTATACTGCGCGACCCCTGCGGCGGTGTACCGGCCTTGTTTTAGTATCTGCGCCGGAGCGTTTATCTCGCGTATTGGTCATCGTGAGGCAGCGTGATTGAGGCGATGAAACAACAGACAGTGTGCCGGGCGAGAACGTGTTAAGACGAGTGCTGGCAGCACAGTGTGGGGTGACGGCGCTACTGGCGCTCGCCCTCTGGCTATTCGGACCGAATCTTCTGCACTCGGCATTGGTCGGTGCCGGAATCGGCGTGGCTGGGAATGGGTATGCGGCTTGGCGTGTGTTTGCTGGCAGTCGCTCGAACAATGGATCGGTTGCGATGTTCGAGCTTTACCGGGCGGAATTTAGCAAACTCGTAATCATCGGCGTACTGTGCGGGTGTGCTTTTATAGCCCTTGAAGATTTGAACTTTGCTGCCTTTCTGGGCGGGTTGGTCTCGGCGACCCTCGCGTCTGTGGTTACAGCGGCGACACATACGGTCGAGTTACCGGAACAAGTGGGAAGACAGATTTAAACAGCAATGGCCAGCGACAGCCTGACAACGACCGGCTACATCAAGCATCACCTACAGAACCTGGCCTATGGCCAGCATCCGGACGGTACATGGGGATTGGCGCACAGCGCTGCCGAAGCAAGAGAAATGGGCTTCTGGGCAATCCATCTCGACACGATGTTTTGGTCAGTGATATTGGGCGCGCTCTTCCTCTGGTTATTCGGCAAGGCGGCCCGCAAAGCAACAGCGGACACGCCGAGCGGCTGGTTGAATTTCGTCGAGTGGATCATCGAATTTATCGACGACAATGTACGCGGTTCTTTTTCAGGAAAGAACGATCTCATCGCCCCGCTGTCACTGACGCTTTTCGTCTGGATCCTGCTCATGAACCTGATGGACCTGGTGCCAGTGGACTGGATTCCACAGATTGCGCATCTGTTGGGCATTGAGTACATGAAGGTGGTGCCCACAACTGACCCCAATGCGACCTTTGGTATGGCGCTGGGGGTATTCCTGCTGACGCTTTACTACAGTATCAAGGTGAAGGGGCCACTGGGTTTCGCGGCTGAGCTGACGATGCAGCCGTTCCAGGCCACCAACCCGGTACTGAAAATCATTCTGATGCCAATCAATTTCTTCTTAGAGTTCGTCAGCCTGATTGCAAAGCCGCTATCACTGTCTTTGCGGCTTTTCGGTAATCTCTTTGCTGGCGAGATGATATTTATTTTGATTGCCTTGCTGTTCTCAGGGGGACTGGCTTTTGCTGTGGTGGGCGGCGTTCTGCAGTTAGGATGGGCTATTTTTCATATTCTGATCGTGCTATTGCAGGCATTTATATTTATGACCCTGACTATTGTTTATCTCGAAATGGCGCACAGCCACCACTGAGCGGCCCAGCATCAAGCGAAGAATTATTGGTATCAAGCTGACTTTTCTTAATAGGAGAAACTCATGGAAATTGCTTTACTCTACGTTGCCGGCGCGGTTCTGCTCGGTTTAGCCGGTGTGGGCGTCGGTGTGGGTGTGGGCGTGCTCGGCGCACGATTCCTGGAGGGCATCGCCCGACAGCCAGAGCTGCTGCCGATGCTCAGGACCCAGTTCTTCATCGTTATGGGCTTGGTGGATGCTATCCCGATTATCGGTGTGGCCATCGCGCTCTACATCATGTTCGCCGTAGTGGGCGGTTAATAACTTGGCTTTTTCGGACGGAAACAGGTTATGAACATCAACTTGACGCTGATCGGGCAGACTATTGCATTTGCGGTCTTCGTCTGGTTCTGCATGAAGTTTGTTTGGCCGCCTATCATTACAGCACTGAACGAACGCAAAACCCGGATCGCTGATGGCCTTGCCGCGGCGGATGAAGGTCAGCGTGAGAAGGCGCGGGCAGAAGAATACGCCGCAGAGGCTCTTGAAGAAGCCAAGGGACAAGCGCAGGAAATCATACGCAGAGCAGAACGACGCGAGACAGAAATCGTCGAGGAAGCCAAGTCTACTGCACGCACTGAGGGCGACCGTATTCTCACGGCTGCGCGGGGCGAGATCGACAAGGAAATCAATCAGGCGCGCGAAGCTTTGCGAGCACAACTCGCTACCTTGGTGGTTGCCGGTGCAGGACAGATTCTGGGTCGAGAAGTGGGTGAAAGTGATCACGCTAAGCTGATCGATGATCTCGCCCAGGAACTTTAGCCGGTATCGGCGGATACCTATGAAGCGCGAAATCTATGGCTGAACTTTCAATTATTGCAAGACCCTATGCACAGGCGGTTTTCGAGCTTGCTAAAGCAAGTGGGGACTATTCCCGTTGGTCACAAGCACTCGAATTTCTGGCCGCAGTAGCAATGGACCCAGATATGGGCGCATTGTTCAACAACCCCAGAGTATCAAGGCGCGAGCTCGCTGTTGTGATAACGGAAATTTGCAGTGAGCGGCTCGATGAGAACGCCCGGAATCTGGTGCGATTGCTGGCGCAGAACCAACGTCTTCACGCCTTGCCCTCAATTGCCGAGCAATACGAGCACCTACGCGCAGAAGCTGAGCGGACAATCCAGGCAGAACTGGAATCCGCATTGCCGGTAACCGAAAGTCAGCAGCAGCGGATCGCCGAGGCGCTTAGCGAACGTATGGGCCGACGCGTGGAACTGGCGGTAAGAATTAATGAATCACTCCTCGGCGGTGCTGTCGTACGCGCCGGGGACCTGGTGATCGACGGCTCGGTTCGGGCCAGACTCGAGAAACTGGCCACCGCCATCAGCGGCTGATCGGCCACAAACGGAGCGATTGAGAGGAATTCAGGTATGTCCATGCAGCTAAACCCCTCCGAAATCAGCGAACTGATTAAGGAACGGATCAAGGATTTCGATGCCAGTGCCGAAGCCCGCACAGAAGGCACCGTGGTGAGTTTGACAGACGGCATTACGCGTATTCATGGCCTGGCGGATGCCATGCAGGGTGAAATGTTGGAGTTTCCAAACGATACGTTCGGTCTTGCGCTTAATCTTGAACAGGACTCTGTCGGCGCTGTGGTGCTCGGAGACTACGAGCATATCGTCGAGGGTGATACCGTCAAATGTACCGGCCGAATCCTACAAGTGCCGATCGGAGTTGAGCTGCTTGGCCGGGTTGTGGATTCACTCGGCGTACCGATTGATGGCAAAGGCAATATTGACACAACGCAGACATCGCCGATTGAAAAGGTGGCGCCAGGTGTGATCAGTCGTCAGTCCGTCTCAGAACCGGTACAGACCGGCCTTAAATCAATTGATGCCATGGTTCCAGTTGGACGCGGCCAACGCGAACTGATCATAGGTGACCGACAGACCGGGAAAACCGCGGTAGCGATTGATACGATCATCAATCAGAAAGGCACCGGGATCAAATGCATTTATGTCGCCATCGGACAAAAAGCGTCGTCGGTGGCCAACGTGGTGAACAAGCTGGAAGAACATGGCGCTATGGCACATACGATCGTGGTTTGTGCTTCAGCAGCCGAGTCGGCGGCGATGCAATACATCGCACCCTACTCCGGCTGCGCCATGGGCGAATATTTCAGAGACAAAGGCGAAGACGCTCTCATCATTTATGACGACCTGACCAAGCAAGCCTGGGCTTATAGACAGGTGAGTCTGTTGTTGCGCCGTCCACCGGGTCGAGAAGCTTATCCTGGCGATGTGTTTTATCTTCACTCAAGGCTGCTGGAGCGAGCTGCCCGGATCAACGCCGATGAAGTGGAAAAGCTCACAGACGGGCAAGTCAAGGGACAGACTGGATCGCTAACGGCACTGCCGATAATCGAGACGCAAGCTGGGGACGTCTCGGCCTTCGTACCCACCAACGTCATCTCCATCACCGATGGGCAGATTTTTCTGGAAACTGATCTTTTCAACGCAGGCATACGTCCAGCCATCAATGCCGGGTTGTCAGTCTCCCGAGTCGGCGGCGCAGCACAATGCGCGTTGATCAAGAAGCTGGGCGGTGGGATTCGGCTCGCACTCGCACAGTATCGTGAACTGGCTGCGTTTTCCCAGTTTGCCTCTGATCTGGATGAAGCAACTCGTCGGCAGCTGGAAAGGGGTGAGCGGGCGACCGAGATGATGAAGCAGAAGCAGTATTCACCCATGTCAGTGGCGGAGATGGGCGTCAGCTTGTTTGCAGTCAACGAAGGCTATCTCGATGATGTTGAAGTCAAAAAGGTCGTGGACTTCGAGCAGGCGCTGCTAAGCCATATGATAAGTCAGCAATCAGACCTGATCGAGGCGCTGAATCGCGATCAGGAGTATGACGATGATATCGCTGAAAAGCTTCACGCGGCCCTGAAGGACTTCAAGGCCAACGGCAGCTGGTAACCGGACCTATCCACAAAGATTACGGCAAGATAACAGGAAATGGCTGGCGGTAAAGAAATTCGGACCAAGATCAAGAGTATCCAGAATACTCAGAAGATCACCAAAGCGATGGAAATGGTCGCGGCCAGCAAAATGCGTCGTGCTCAGGAGCGCATGCATCAGGCCCGACCCTATGCCGAGAAAATGCGCGACGTGATCGCTCATGTATCGCAGGCTAATCTGGAATATAAACACAGTTTTACGCTAGAACGCCCAGCTAAACGCGTAGGTTTCATCATCGTATCCAGCGATCGGGGTCTTTGCGGTGGCCTTAACATCAACCTGTTCCGGGACGTTGTGAATGCGCTGATCGAATGGCAATCGCAGAGCGCCGAGATTGATCTGACGACGATCGGTTCTAAGGGCCTTCAGTTTTTCAAACGGGTTGGCGCCAACATTGTTTCAGAGGCGACACGGCTGGGAGACACCCCGCATCTGGACGAGCTGATTGGCCCGGTTAAGGTTATGCTGGACGCCTATACTGACAACCACATAGATCGCTTGTACCTTGTGCATAACCACTTTAAATCGACCATGTCGCAGACGCCGCAGCTGGAACAGTTATTGCCGATCCATGCCGAGCAGCCGGACGAAAACCTGTCTCACTACTGGGATTATCTCTACGAACCAGATGCGAAAGACGTGGTAGACGCCTTGATGACGCGGTATATCGAATCGCTGGTTTATCAGGGCGTGGTCGAAAACATTGCCTGTGAAATGGCGGCCCGAATGGTGGCGATGAAATCAGCGTCGGATAACGCGGGTGACATGATCGACGAGCTGCAATTGGTCTACAACAAGGCGCGTCAGGCATCGATTACCCAAGAAATTTCAGAGATCGTCGGCGGAGCGGCGGCTGTCTGATAGAACCCGCAATAAACTCGACCAGTTTTAATGAGGAAGACACTATGAGTAACGGAAACATTGTAGAGATTATCGGCGCAGTCGTAGACGTCGAGTTTCCAAGGGAGTCTGTTCCCAAGATCTATGATGCACTGGCGGTCTCAGAAACCGGCCTGACCCTTGAAGTCCAGCAGCAGTTGGGCGATGGGGTGGTTCGGACTATTGCAATGGGGTCCAGCGATGGCCTAAAGCGCGGAATCGAAGTCACCAATACCGGGGCACCAATCACGGTACCAGTCGGTGAAGCAACCCTCGGTCGTATCCTTGACGTGCTGGGCAAACCGGTCGATGAAGGCGGCCCGGTTGAATCACCCCATGTCCTGCCCATCCACCGCAAGGCCCCGGGCTTTGCCGACCAGGCGCCCAGCATCGAGATTCTTGAAACCGGCATTAAGGTCATCGATCTGATCATGCCGATCGCCAAAGGCGGCAAGATCGGATTGTTTGGCGGCGCTGGTGTGGGCAAAACGGTAACGATTATGGAGTTGATCAACAACATCGCCAAAGAGCATTCTGGCCTGTCGGTTTTTGCCGGGGTGGGTGAGCGCACTCGTGAAGGGAACGATTTCTACCACGAGATGAAAGAATCAGGTGTGCTGGACAAGGTTTCGATGGTCTTTGGCCAGATGAACGAACCGCCGGGCAACCGTCTTCGTGTGGGCCTGACCGGGCTCACAATAGCGGAGCACTTTCGTGATGAAGGCCGCGATGTGCTGCTTTTCATCGATAACATCTACCGCTACACGTTGGCAGGTACCGAAGTATCTGCACTACTCGGCCGGATGCCCTCTGCCGTGGGCTATCAACCGACGCTGGCTGCCGAGATGGGTATTCTCCAAGAGCGTATCACCTCAACCCGCACGGGCTCGATTACCTCGTTCCAGGCCGTTTACGTGCCCGCGGACGACCTGACGGATCCATCACCGGCGACAACATTTGCTCATTTGGATGCCACCCTGGTGCTGTCGAGGCAGGTGGCAGAGCTCGGTATCTATCCCGCGGTTGATCCGCTCGATTCGACCAGCCGACAGCTGGATCCTCTGGTGGTCGGTCAGGAACATTACGATACTGCTCGAGCGGTTCAGGTTACACTGCAGCGCTACAAAGAACTGCGCGACATTATCGCTATTCTGGGCATGGATGAGCTGTCTGAAGAGGATAAGCTGAGCGTCGGCCGCGCCCGTAAAATTCAGCGCTTTTTGTCCCAGCCGTTCTTTGTAGCTGAGACCTTTACCAGTTCACCGGGCAAGTTCGTGGCCCTAAAAGACACCATCCGCGCATTTCAGGGCATCGTCGACGGTGAGTATGATGACCTGCCAGAACAAGCGTTCTATATGGTGGGTGGAATCGAAGAAGCTGTTGAGAAGGCAAAAACCGTCATCTGATTAAAGGCGGATCCCAGCACATGGCCAATACCATCAGAGTTAATATCGTCAGTGCCGAACAAGATGTATGGTCCGGAGAAGGCACCATGGTGTTTGCGCCTGCCGAGATGGGAGAGATCGGCATTGCGCCACAACACGCTCCGCTGCTGACACGTCTCAAGCCCGGCGAAATTCGAGTACAGCAGGAATCTGGTGAAGAGCAGTTTTTCTTTGTTTCCGGTGGCATGCTAGAGGTCCAGGGGCATGTTGTGACTGTGCTTTCGGATACGGCGCTCAGAGCCAAAGACCTCGATGAGGCCGCAGCGCTCGAAGCACAGCGCAGAGCCGAACAGGCGTTAGCCGACCGCGGCGGCGAACTGGAACTGGCAAAGGCTAAGGCCGAGCTGATACAAGCAGCCGCACAACTACGTGCCATCAACAAACTTCGCGGCCGAGGCCGCGCCTGATAACAGGCCGCCGACCACGCGGCGATCGTTTAAGATGTCGTCTTTGCTGGTTACTGAAAACAAGTTCGTCTCAATCGTTTATACGATTAGAGACAGCAGCGGTACGATCGTGGAGTACAGCGATCTACCGGTTTGCTATGTGCATGGCGTCAGTAGCAGTCCATTGTTTCCACAAGTCGAAACTGCCTTGGAGGGTCTGTGCAAAGGAGAACAGGTCGACGTATTTCTGACATCCTCTGAAGCGTTTGGGGATCATGATCCGGACCTGATCTACTTCGATGAACTTGATAACACGCCCGAAGAGCTGCATTTTGTCGGTGCTGAAGGGGATGCCGAGAATGACCAGGGCGAGATCCTGCATTTTGTCGTCACCGATATCAACGACGGCAAAATTACAGTCGATGGAAATCACCCATTGGCTGGTCAGGATATAACTTTTACAGCACGCGTTGCCGATATCCGGGACGCAACAGCGGAAGATATCAGCGAGCAGGTCCAGCAGCTCTTTCACTGAGCCGCAAACCACTGCTAAGGCGACTGTATCCGCCAGCTGTTTACAGTAATATCCCCATCATGACCTTCGAAGTGATCGTGCTTGCAGCAGGCAAAGGCACGCGCATGCAATCGCGCGAACCTAAGGTTATGCAGGACCTCGCAGGTAGATCGTTATTCAGCCACGTAATGACCACCGCAGCCGGGTTACAGCCCTCTCACATACACGTGGTCCATGGGCACGACGACGGCGTTTTACAGCGTGCGGTCCAGCAATTGTCCGGTGTGAACTGGGTTTGTCAGGATCAACAGCTGGGAACAGCCCACGCCGTATTGCAAGCGCTACCGGCAGTGAATCCGGAGTCCGACGTCCTGGTGCTTTACGGTGATGTACCATTGATCAAACAACCTACCCTGGCGTCACTCGTGGCCGCTGTCGCAGGCAGGAACCTGGTTGTACTGACAGCACATGTGCCGGAGCCCGGTGGCTATGGCCGTGTGGTCAGGGGGCGCGACGGATCTGTCGCGCGCATCGTAGAGGAGCGAGATGCCAACGAGGATGAAAAAGCAATCTGCGAAATCAACACAGGATTTATCGCTGCGCCTGCGACAGTGTTAAGCAGACTGCTGGAGCGAATTGGTAACGAAAATGACCAGGGTGAGTATTACCTCACCGATGCCGTCGGCCACGCGGTCGAGAGCGGCACGCCTGTGCTGACGCACACGACGACAGATATTGATGAGGTCAGCGGCGTCAATACAGCCCAGCAGCTTGCACGCCTGGAGCGCGCTTACCAGGCGCGTCAGGCTGAAGAACTGATGCGCGCGGGATTGTGTTTACGGGACCCGATCCGATTCGATTTGCGCGGCACAATGGAGTTCGGTACCGACTGTATGATTGATGTCAATGTGTTGTTGGTGGGCCACGTTGTCTTGGGCAACAATGTCACGATTGGTACTAACTGTACCGTAGTGGACAGCGAATTAGGGGATGGTGTTAGCGTCAAACCGAATAGTGTGATTGAAGGTGCCAGAGTTGGTTCGGACTGCAGCATCGGCCCGTTTGCACGGTTACGCAGCGGGACCGTGCTGGCGAAGGGAGCCCGCGTTGGAAATTTCGTAGAACTCAAGGAAACCCGCATGGGTGAGGGATCTAAAGCCAACCATCTGGCTTACGTTGGTGATGCTGAAATAGGACGAAACGTGAATATTGGTGCGGGCGTGATTACTTGCAACTATGACGGTGCCAATAAACACAAGACCCTGATCGGCGACGATGCGTTTATAGGTTCGGACAGTCAGTTGGTGGCGCCGGTAGAAGTCGGACCTGGGGCAACCGTTGGTGCCGGATCTACGTTGACAGGTAACGCGCCGGCCGGGAAACTTACGTTGAGTCGGAGCAAGCAGGTCACGCGGGATAATTGGCAAAGACCACAGAAAAAGGATCAGGTAAAGTAGCTGAAAGCTGCCTAGCTGGACAATTACAGATTATCAGCATGCGGTCGGTCTCAAAATGTGCGGAATAATTGGCGCGGTCTCAGGGGCCGATGTGGCGCCATTTTTGCTGAAGGGATTACAGCGACTGGAATACCGAGGCTACGATTCCGCCGGTGTCGTGGTTATCAATGATGCTGGCGGGTTCGATCGTTCACGGGCTGTTGGAAAGGTTGAAATGCTAGAGCAGGCCCTGTCGCATAGAAATCTCTCTGGCTCGACAGGACTCGCCCACACACGCTGGGCGACTCATGGTGCTGTCACCGAACTAAATGCACATCCGCACATCTGCCAAGACACGCTGGCGCTGGTTTGTAACGGCATAGTCGAGAACCACGACGAACTGCGGCAGGCGCAGACGGACTACGGCTTGGTTTTTACTTCCGAAACCGATACTGAAGTAGTGGTGCATCAGATCTACATGCACCTGAACACGGGTCAGGATCTCGCAGAAGCAGTCCGCAGCACGGTTCAGGAACTAGATGGCAGTTTTGCGCTGGGGGTTGTTCAAGCCACAGAACCCGGCCGCATGATCGCCGCCCGTCAGGGACCACCACTGATCATAGGATTGGGCAAAGACGAATTTTTCATCGCGTCCGACATAGCTGCCCTGCTTTCAGTGACCCGCCGGTACATCGTGATGGAGAACGGTGACATTGCCGATATTCGGAACGGCACGTGCACGATTCGTGATGCTCGTGGTAATCCCGTAGAGCGGCCTGTGCGGGAAAGCAACCAGTCCGGCGGCGATGTCGAACTGGGGGAGTTTTCTCATTACATGCACAAGGAGATCCACGAACAACCCCGAGCTGTTGCGGATACGCTTGAAGGGCGCCTGGCCGGAGATCGTGTCCTTGAACAGGCTTTCGGCCCGCAGGCGATGAATATTTTCAACCAGACGCAACAGGTGCAAATCATTGCCAGTGGCACGAGTTATCATGCTGGGCTCGTCGCCAAACACTGGTTTGAATACGTCGGTGTGCCTTGTGAAGTGGAAGTCGGCAGCGAGTACCGCTATCGGCGTCATGCGCCACGCGGTGGAACGCTCCTTGTGACGATTTCCCAATCGGGTGAGACAGCAGATACCCTCGCCGCGTTGGTAGAAGCCCAACGTCAGGGAATTGTAGGCTCGTTGGTGGTGTGCAATACGCCGGAATCCTCTCTCGTGCGGGAGTCAGACTTAAGTTTTATGACCCATTCAGGCCCTGAGATCGGGGTTGCATCCACCAAGACCTTCACTGCTGCCATGACTGGGCTGATGATGCTGGCACTGGTGCTCTCGCGGCGCCATGGCTTCGACGCAGGCTTTGAAGCGCACGTGGTCAAACAACTGAGATCGCTGCCAAGTGCGTTGGAAAAAGTTCTGGACATCGAGGATGAAATCGCCCAGATGGCGAAAGCATTCGGTAACAAGGCCAACGCGCTGTTCCTGGCCCGCGGGGCGCATTACCCAATTGCTCTGGAAGGGGCACTGAAACTCAAAGAGATTTCCTATATTCATGCCGAAGCCTACCCTGCAGGTGAACTCAAGCATGGCCCGCTTGCTTTGGTTGATGAGCACATGCCAATTGTCGCCGTTGCGCCGAACGACGCGCTGCTGGAGAAGCTGAAATCGAATCTGGCTGAAGTGCGGGCCCGTGGCGGGCGGTTATTCGTTTTTGCTGATCCGGAAACCGGCTTCGAGCGTGAGGAAGATCTTGAGCTGATTCACGTGGCCCAGGTGGACAGTGCAGTGGCGCCCATTGTGTTCACACTGCCGATGCAGTTGTTGGCCTATCATGCGGCCTTGATCAAGGGCACGGATGTGGATAAGCCGCGCAACCTCGCCAAGTCGGTTACCGTGGAGTAGTGGGGGTCGGGGGTAATCAAACCCCCCAAAATACCGAGGTTTTCCTAACTTTCGTCCTTTCTGTCCGTGCTACCCATCTCTGGGTCGCACCATATTCGCAGTATCAGCAGTTCCTATACGGCACCATTAGTGATTTCAGGCAAAAAGGGTGGAATTACCGGCACATTGCCGACTGGTTGAACCAGAACGATTACAAGACCCCACGGGGTAAGATGTTTCACGGGTCACACGCACACTCCATCGTTAAGAAGAAAAAGACCAGAGAAGTTAGATTGAACCATCGGTATGAACCAAAACTGTCTAACTTTGCCCTCCGGTTCGTTGATAAAACCCTTATCAATCAATAACCGACATACCTACCATCCCAGACATTCCGTCCTAAACTACCCCGATGAAAAACCTGACCCTCACTATCTGCTTGACCCTTGCGGTTCTTTTGGGAGGTTTGGGGTGTAGTGGGGGTGGAGATTACGAGAAGGGAGTTGCTGCTTATAACAGGGATGACTTCGCAACTGCTCTGCGTGAATGGACACCTCTTGCCGAACAGGGGGATGCCGATGCCCAATACAATCTCGGTGTAATGTACCGCAAAGGACACGGTGTTCCACAGGACAAAGTCTATGCCCATATTTGGTATAACATTGCCGCAACATCTGGGAACAAAAAAGCGATCAAAAACAGAGACATCCTTGCTGAAGAAATGACCCCTGCCCAAATAGAAAAGGCACAAGACCTTGCCCGTGAATGTATTCGTAAGAAATACAAAGGGTGTTGAGTGGATTTGTAACTCTACAAACTAAAGACGACTTTCATCCTCGATGAAACAAATCCTCACAACGATAGACGACTTGGTGGAACGGGACGGTCTTTACTACAAAGAGTTTACCGATGTTCCGTTTACGGGGGACATTACGGATAAAACAACACAGGGAACATTCAGAAACGGGGAAAAAGAAGGTCCTTGGGTCGAATACCAAGACAACGGACAGTTATCGTATGAAGGAACCTACAAGGACGGTATACAAGAAGGTCCTTGGGTCCAGTACTACGAAGACGGACAGTTATCGTACAAAGGAACCTACAAGGTCGGTGAAGAAGAAGGTCCTTGGGTCTATTACCACGACAACGGACAGGTGTGGTACGAAGGAACCTACAAGGATGGTATACAAGATGGTCCGTGGGTTGAATACTGGAAGAACGGACAGTTACGTTGGAAAGGCAACTACAAGGACGGTAAGGAAGATGGACCTTGGGTTCATTACTACCCCAACGGACAGTTATCGTCCAAAGGAACCTACAAGGATGGTGAGAAAAAAGGTCCTTGGGTCCTTTACTGGTACAAAGGACAGTTATCGTCCAAAGGAACCTACAAGGATGGTGAGAAAGAAGGTCCTTGGGTCTATTACCTTCCTGACGGACAGTTATCGGACAAAGGAACCTACAAGGACGGTGAGTTAGTAAAACAATATCAATAGACCCCTCGTTTTACGGAGGGGTTCATTCATAGTTTGATGGTGGTTTCTTTTTACCTAAAACTTGATACGGACCGAATAGTTTCTCGATCTTTTCTGTATTGACCCATTTCTTCTTTCGTTTTTCTAACGACTTCTCTCGCACCTTCATTGAGAAGGACCCGACGATATCCCCCGAAACTGTCTAATTTTGCCCTCCGATTTGTGGATAGAACCCTTATCAATCAATAACCGACATACCTTCGCATTCCCGGAACTCCCAAATTCCCGGTAGTATTGTGTGGATAGGACCATTGGAAGTCTTGGGTATTACAACTATGAATAGAACCCGACCACTCTTTCTTTTTTGCTTTCTCGTGCTCGCAAGTCTATTCGCATACAACTGGTATGCGAATGAGGTGACTATCGATGGGTGAAATAACTATTGATTGGGAGGAAGGAACTTACACTGGGGAAGTGTCCAATAATGTCCCGAATGGTGAGGGTACCTACACATTTGACGATGGAGACAAGTATGTCGGGGAATTCAAGGATGGACTACCGAATGGTCAGGGCAGCTACACCTATCCCGATGGAGCAAAGTATGTTGGGGAATTCAAGGACGGTAGAAGGAATGGTCAGGGCACTTACACCTATCTTGATGGGAACAAGTATGTCGGTCAATGGAAGGACGGGAACTTTCATGGTCAGGGCACCGAAACTTATCCTGATGGAAGAAAGTATGTCGGGGAATACAAGGACGACAAAAAGCATGGTCAGGGCACCTACACCTTTGCCAGTAAAGAAAACTTAGGGGACACATATGTCGGGGGATGGAAAGACAATAAGAAGCATGGTCAGGGCACCTACACATTTGCCAGTGGATCAAAGTATGTCGGGGAATTCAAGGACGGCAACCCTTGGAAAGGAACCGAATGCGACAAAGATGGAACTGTAATTACGACCTATTCGGAAGGTGTTGAGACAAAGATATAAGATGAGAGAAAGGTTTACAGTTTTAGTGGGATGTTGGGAATAACATAACGTGATGAAACGTCTGTTTGCCATCGGTCTATCTCTTTTGATGTTAGTCAGTTCCTATGCGTATTCCAACCTACTCGACGAATTCATTAAGATGGAGAAAGTTGCTTATAAAGGGCAAACCTTTCCTCAGATTGCAGTCTATTTTGCCAAAAGCGGACACAAAAACTCAGCAATTCTCTATTTGGATACAGACAAACATCTACGAATTGTTGTTGAGGCATTTCTGAATGGGAAATGGCAAAAACCGAAATGTGGAAAAATAAAAGATGGCCTATTCGTCAATCACATTGGTAGGCCGGTTGACATAATTTCAGAACCGCATCGTGGCCTTTCAATCTTCTGTTTCTGGCAGGGCGAGTATGGGATTGAGCAAAATT